>DATCQG010000238.1:0-18002 GCA_036569625.1 Dermatophilaceae bacterium
GCCCACGACCGCCAGGACAAGGAACGCCGTCGCAAGGCCCCTCGTCCACCGCCGTAGCCCATGTCGCCGGGGCTGCTCGACCTGGGTGGAAGGGTAGGCACGCCGCCATGGCACTGCGTCCTGCGCAATACGACCGTGCGCCTCATCAATGACCCACCGAGGCACTCGACCGGAGGGCGAACGAGGGAGATCGTCGACCGGCTTCTCCGGACCAAGGCCGACCTGCGTCACCGTCGTGCCCCCATTTGACATCGTCGTGCACCGACGCCTCGCAGTCTGCCGGATGAGCCGCCTCTGAGTGCCGTTTTGCCGAACTTGGCCATCTGCCGTGCTGAGGTCCACGCCGGGGACTTCATGGGCATGACCGCTCCTACGGCGACACGAGCTTCGCTTGACGCCCCGCGAGGGGCCCGGCCGCAGCGGTCGGGTCCCATCGTCACCCGCTCGGGCGTCGCGTCAGGACTTCAGGAACGCCATCAGGTCGGAGTTGAACTGTTGCTCATAAGCGCCGCTGAGGCCGTGAGGACCGCCTGGATAGACCTTCAGGGTCGCGTTCGGTACCAGCTTGATCGATTTCTGCGCCGCAGCAACGATCGGCACGATCTGGTCGTCGTCGCCGTGCAGGATCAGCGTGGGCACGTCGATAGCCTTGAGGTCCTCGGTGGTGTCTGTTTCCGAGAAAGCCGCGATGCAGTCCAGGGCGCCCTTGATTCCCACCGTCACGCTCTGCGCCCAGAACTCGTCCCGCTTGCCTTGGGAGACGTTCGATCCGGGACGGTTGGCCCCGCTTACGCCGAAGGCGGCCCTCACAACATCGCCTGGACATTCCCCGAGGTCGTCAACCCGGCGCTTCTCGAGTTCGTCAGGAACTAGCGCCACCCGCGTCTCCGCTGCAGCAAAGCCATGCTGCAGCGGGGACGGGCGATCTCATCCGCTGGGTCCGAAACGTTCGACCCGGATCAACCCGTCGTCGACACCGGCGTCCACGAGCTGGGTGCTGACGGCTTCGGCAAAGCTGGCCGAACCGCAGACGTAATAGGTGGACTGCGGGACCACGTGTGACGCGATCTCGGTCGCTTTGAGCCGTCCGGCAGGGCGACCGCTCGCACCGGTTTCACGGGTCAGCGCGACGAACGCCCCTGCCGCGATGAGCTCGTCGGCATATGGGAGCTCCGCCATGGTTCGTGCCGACACAACAAGCTGCAGAAGGTCGCTGCGCCCCAACGACTGTGCGTGCCGGAGCATCGCGACCAAAGGGACCACACCGGTGCCCCCCACGATCCCGACGGCGGGGGAGGTTCCATCCCACACGAACCAACCGCCGATGGGCCCGCGCACCTCGAGGACGTCGCCGACCATGAGTCCTTCGGCCAGATAGGTCGAGACCTCACCGTTGTCCAGCTGCTCGACGAAGAACTCGCATAGCGGGTCGGACGGAGGGGAGGCAACGGAATACGAGCGTTGCGCGGTGTAGCCGTCGGGCGCGCTGAGGCGGATGACGTAATGCTGCCCCGCCATGTGTTCCACCCGGTCATCGACCTCGAGGCGAAGCAGGACGCCCTGCGGTGTGGGGTGGGTGATCTCTCGGACCGTCGCGCGGCGCCATCCTCCAGCCGGCGCCCGGCGATCAGTCGCCCTGATAGCGCTGCTCATGCCACGGGTCGCCCAGGTCGTGATAGCCGTTGCGCTCCCAGAATCCCTGCTCGTCGTGGTTGAGCAGGGTCAGTCGGGTCACCCACTTCGCGCTCTTCCAGAAGTAGAGGTGCGGTACCAGGAGCCGTAGCGGCCCGCCGTGCTCAGCGGGAAGCGGTTTGCCTTCGTGCGACCACGCCACCCAGGCCTGACCGCCGCGGACGTGATCCAGCGGAAGGTTCGTCGTGTACCCGGTGGTGGACGTGGCAAGGACATGGGTTGCTTCCGGCAACGGTCCTGCGGCGTCGAGCAGGACATCGACACTCACGCCCGAGAAGCTTGTGTCGAGCTTCGACCAGCTGGTGACGCAGTGGATGTCGCCCCGGTACTCGGACTCAGGGAGCCGGTGGAGGCCCTCCCAGCTCCACGTTTGTGGATCCCTAACCAGGCCGTCGACGGACATGGTCCAGCGATCCGTCTCCAGCCGAGGGGTCACCTCAGCGCTGAGCACGGGGAAGTCGCTGCCGACGTCGTACTGGCCCGGAGGCAGTCTCGGGTCGCGCTCCTTCTTGCGCCGGCCAAGAAATCCGCGGGTCGGCCCGCTCACGATCGACCCGCCCCGTGAGTAGCAAATTGTCGGGTCGCCTGCGACTGCAACGGGATTCACCTACTCCCCGTCGTATGCCGCGCGCAGAGCGGCGATGTCGATCTTGTGCATTGCCAACATCGCCTGCAACTCCCGGCTCGACCCTTCCGGGTCAGGGCCTCCGATGAGCTCGCCCAGGACAGGCGGGACGATCTGCCAGGAGAGGCCGTACTTGTCCTTGAGCCAGCCGCACTGGCTCTCTTCTCCGCCGCCGCTGGTGAGCTTCTCCCACAGGTCGTCGATCTCCTCCTGCGTCTCGGCCGAGACGAAGAGCGAGATGGCCTCGGTGAAGGCGAACTCGGGACCTCCGTTCAGCGCCTGGAGCTTGATGCCGTCGAGGACAAAGCTCACCGACATGGCGCTGCCAGCGGGACGCGGCGCGCCCTCGCCGTATCGCGAGACGCTCAGGATCTTGGAGTTCTTGAAGATGGAGACGTAGAAGCTGGCGGCCTCCTCTGCTTGGTTGTCGAACCAGAGGAATGGGCTGATCTTCTGCATGGCGTACTCCTTCGTCCGGGCCGGCGGGCGGCATCATGACCGCCATCTCCATGGCCCAAGCGCTCGCGGATCCGATCGAGCGAAAATACACCGCAGACGTGGTTCCCGTCACGGTGTATCGGCCTTCAGCTCAGGACATCCCGACGACGAAAGCCCCAGATCGCGATCATCACGAGCGCTGCGACGGTGAGTACGGGACTCGTGCCGGGCCCTTGGTCCCTGTCAGGCGTCGGTCGAGGGAGGATCGTAAAGGGTATGATCGCGAGGATGACCGGGCCGCCGTAGGTGCCCTCCAGATCCCCGGGGCGGGAGTTGATGACGTATGTCTGTCGCCGCACCAATGTTCGACCTGGTGGTTGCCGCGAACCGCCTCCCTGTCGAACGTGCGGTCAACGCGGGTGGCGAGGGCATCTGGCAACGTAGCCCGGGCGGTCTGGTGTCAGCCCTGGAGTCGGTCATGCGCGGCCGCGACGCCGCGTGGGTGGGATGGGCGGGCGCGCCCGGCACGGCGCCAGGGCCCTGCTGGGAAGACGGGATCTACCTGCAGCCGGTAGGTCTGTCACCCGTGGAGATCAAGGAGTACTACGAGGGCTTCAGCAACGAGACGCTCTGGCCGATCTACCACGACGTGATCGTCCCTGCGACATTCCACCGCGCCTGGTGGAACACCTACCGAAGAGTCAACCAACGCTTCGCGGAAGCCGTCGCCGCGGTGTCCGCACCGGGCGCCACCGTCTGGGTGCACGACTACCAGCTGCAGCTGGTTCCCGCGATGATCAGGGCGATCCGGCCCGATGTGCGCATCGGCTGGTTCAACCACGTACCCTTCCCGCCCGTCGAGCTCTTCGCGCAGCTGCCGTGGCGCCGGGCCCTGGTGGAGGGTCTGCTGGGTGCGGACCTGCTTGGCTTCCAGCGCACGCCGGACGCCGAGAACTTCCTGCGCTGCTGCCGGCGGCTGCTGGGGATGGCGACCAAAGCCGGCACGGTCACCTTCACGCCCTCCGGCGGCGACCCCTCCGCAGAGCGGACGGTGCGGGCCACCGCGATACCGATCTCGGTGGATTTTCGCGGGCTCGACGAGCTGGCCCGGACCCCCGAGGTGGTTGCTCGAGCGGCGGAGATCCGTGTCTCGCTCGGCGACCCGAAAACCCTCTTGCTGGGCATCGACCGCCTCGACTACACGAAGGGGATCCGGCGCCGGCTGAAGGCCTACGAGGAACTGCTGAAGGACAGGGTGATCGCCCCACCCGAGGTGGTGTTCATGCAGGTCGCCCTGCCGAGCCGCGAGCGCGTGGATGCCTACCGCCAGCTGCGCTGGGAGGTCGAGCGAACGGTCGGGCGGATCAACGGGGAGTTCTCTGTGATCGGCTCGCCAGCCGTGCACTACCTGCACCACTTCTACCCGCGCGCCGAGATGGCGGCGATGTTCCTGGCCGCCGACGTCCTGCTTGTGACGCCCCTACGTGATGGCATGAACCTCATCGCCAAGGAGTACGTCAGCTGCCGGCCCGACCTGGGCGGCGCCCTGGTGCTGTCGGAGTTCACGGGCGCCTGGCACGAGCTGCACCAGGCCTTCATCTGCAACCCGCATGACATAGAGGGGCTCAAGCAGACGATCATGCGCGCGATCACCGCCCCGGAGGACGAGCGACGGCGGCGGATGAAGGCGCTGCGCAAGCGAGTCGGCGACCACGACGTGCACCGGTGGGCTTCCCGATATCTTGAGGCGCTCGCGTCGGCGCCGGAGAGGCCGGACTGGTCGACCCGCGCCACTGACGAGGAGGTGCGAGGAGGCGAGCGGGCTTGCAGGGCCAACCAGATGGCCTCGGACCAGGCGTCGGAGCGCGTGAGCAGGTAAGTGGAGGTCCGAGGAGACACGCGCCATACAGGTTGGCATCTATTGTGCCGTCGCTCCGTGGTGTGGCGGATTTCCCCGCAGAGGGGCCGGTCTCCTATGCGAGCAGTCCGCTCGAGACGATCTCGGCGGTCGCGCCGAGATCTGGCATCGGGCCGTCGAACTGGCTCACCACTGCTGGGCCCTGGCCGATCCTCGATGTGTCATTGGGGAGAGTGGTGCGGGCTCGCCTGAAACCTGCTCTGCGAACCCGCACCAGGCAACTCTCTCCTTCTCAGCTGGTCAGCGCGCCACCGCTACGGCGGGCCGTGCGGGTCATCTGGACGTCCGCTCCGCCTGCCGGCAGAAGTCTCAATCTGGCTATCCTCCCGGTCTAGACCTTGTTCTCTCGGTCACGCCATCTCTGGCACGTGCAGGTGCGCGAGGGCAAGCTCGAACTCGTTGATGTCCGTCACTGTTGCGCTGACGTCTGCGGCGGTGCGCGTGCGGAGCGAATCGGCTGCGGAGCGGGATGCCACCATCGCGTCGCGGCTGGCGAACGTCGCGGAGGAGACAGCGCGGCCGGTCTCGCGGTTGATCATCAAGCTCGCGCTGCAGAAGCCGTCCATGGCCTCCAGGGCCGGCAGCGTCGTCATCCGGTAGGTCTGGATGGCGTTTTCAACTCCTGCGGCGTCCATGCTGAGCCAGGTGCACCGCACGCACGCGCCCTCGCCCGATGGCGCGTGGCGGTGTAGCACGGCAATCTCCCAGCGATCCACCGTCGGCTCGCCTCCGAAGATCTCAGCACCCCGCTGGCGCAAAGACTGGACCATCTGCTCGGTGCTGGTCATCGCGTCCTCGCTCGACCAAGCGCTGGTGGCGATGCAGCGCCCGGACTCGCGGTCGCAGATCATCGACAGGCCGATGCAGCCGTCAGTGGCCGTGAGGGTCGGGAGCACCTCATCCTGGACGAAGGCGATGCCCTCGTCGATCGACCCTGGTTGTGCCTGGAATGTGGTGGATCGTGCATACACGGCAGAACCCCTCTCCTTGATACGGCGCCCTGGCGCCCGCCGGGGCCATTTCCACTATCCTCGGCGACTCCACGATGCGCAATAAGGTCGCGGAGTCGAAACCGCTGCCGGTGCTGGAGTTTGGGGCCGCGCGGGTCCTCGGGGCTACCGGGATGCAGCCACTACTGCAGCCCGGGCGTCACCGGCTGCCCCTGTGTGGACGGGCAGGCCCATCGTGGCCAGGGACCTCGCCATACCGTCGCCCATGTGGTTCACCACAACGGCCTCGACGTGCTGGCCGCGCAGGAAGGTGACCACGCGGGCGTGGTGCGAGCCCGGGGTGCCCTCGTCGTGAAGCCGGCTCCAGGAGACCTCAATCTCTTGCCAGCTCACGATCTCGCCGTCGACCACATCGGCCAGAGCGACCCGGTCGACCCGACCCCAACCGTGGTCGATCATGCCTTCACTTGTCACGGGCGCGCAGATCATCATGTGAAGCGGGCTACCTCTCGTCGTGGCGCTCGACGACCCCGGGACCGCGGATCGTCATAGCCGCCGTTGCACCCCACAAGTGTCCGACACCCCCGCCGGGAGGTGCAGCCGGGGAGGCTCGGGCAGTGAGCCACGGCCGGCAGCAGCTCAGGGGTCACGTGCGCCGGTCCGGCCAGGCGCTGTCAGTGCCCGGTGATTGGGTGTCGTTCGAGGGTCGAACGCATCACAATCGCTGGAGCGCCCGTGTCCACCCAAGTCGCTGTAAACCGTCCGCAGTCTCCGTTCTGGAAGGTTCAGGCAGTCTTCGACCCCGAAGGCCGCGGGGGTGACTTCGCCTACACGATCGGCCTGCATTCGCGGGGGCTGCCCGAGCTCCATCTCTGGGCGCGGCCGACCCGCGGTGACGATCCCGCCCCCGACTGGAAGTTCAGCAGCCGGGATCTCGGGGCTCTGCTGAACGAGTTCGCCCGGCTGCAGCTGAGCGGTGACCTTGTTGTTGGGTCGGTGGTCGAGCGCAGCTTCGACGGCGGGCTGGCCCGGGTTCGCTTCGAGGTGGACCCACCGGGGAACCGCGCCGCACTCGACGCGTTCGGCATTGCGCGTGGAGCGTCGGTCCTGCCGATTCCGTGGTCGCTGGATCGTGGTCCCAAGGGCAAGGCTCGCGAGCTTGACGAGGAGTCACTGGCGGCAGCCAGGATGGACTATGCCGTGTTGGCGCGACGGCTATCGCCGGTCGGGATCCCGCCAGGCTGGAAGCGGTACAAGAGGCCCAGATTCACGCCGCAACAACGGTTCGGGCCGTTGACGGCACTCGTGCATGCACGAGCAATTGCCATCGCTCAGTGCGGGTCCGAACGGATGAGCGGGTTCGTGAAGCTGGCCCTGTGTTCTCGCCGAATTGGTGCCCTCGGCCATGCCGTCGCGATGGCGACTGCAGTCGCTCGCGGGTCCGGCCGAGCGGCCGCCGTCGAGTCAGTCATCGAGGAGTCATCACGGCTGGCGCGGTGGCTTGTCTTCGAACACCCGTTGGCTCCTTGTAAGGGGGCCCTTGAGCTTTTCGCCCAAGACCCTGATCCGCAGGATGCGTCGGGTCGACATGATGCTGCTGACGCCTTGCTGGAGGTATTGACACTCGCGGTGACAGCCACACTGATGACCCAGGTGGTGGCCGATGTCGCGTCGGACGAGGTCCTGCTCATTGGCTTGGGACCGTGGTTGGCCGCAGCCTCTGACACCGGCATGTCGCCGGGGCCCCGATGGCTCGCGGATCAGTCCGTCGTGGATCAGGTGGAGGGGGTTCTCAGATCTTCTCCTGGGGCGGCCCTGGTGGATCTGCTCGAGGCTCACGATACCGCGATGTCCGCCGATGTGGAGGCAACGGGATATGGCGAGCTTGTTGCCCGACTGCTCGGTATGGCGGTGAGCTCGGCTGCCTTGTTCCCGCTCGTCGTCGTTCAGCCCATAGGAATGCCAACCCGCCCGGAAGACGCGACCGGGTCAGCCGCAGAGTCACCCGCGGTGGTCTTCGGCCGACGTCTGACGGCATGGGCCAGCTTGCTGACCTGTGCGATGACCCACCGCGACCATCTCTCCGAGGATGATCTGTCGGTCTTCGCCAGGCCTTATGTCAAGATCTGCCCCGAGATCGGGCGGCTCGTGGGCGGGCCGCGGGCAACCTGACGACCGATGCCCACATCGCAGCTCTGGCGATCGAGCACGGTGCCTCAGCCGTCCCCTTCGACCGCGACTTCGAGCGGTTCGGCGTCCGGTGCACGTGCCGGCGTGAGAGCCGTCGGGGCCGGCTCAGGGACCCGTCCCGTGCCGGGTTGGCTCGGCGTCGACCTGACCTGCTGAACCTTTGGCGTGCCCGGCATAGATGACTGCGTCCAGCAGGAGGGGCAGGAACGCGGCAGATGTGCCCAGCACGATTGCCGAGCTGAGGACATGGACGAGATCTGGGCCCGGAAGGATCCAGACCACAAGGCCGAGGTTGATCAGCACGGCCCGAATCGCCTTTCCGCGATCCAGCCGCGCCTGCGTTCCTCGAACGATGGCGGGTCCGCCGCCGAGGACCACGGGAACCAGGAAGGACAGGGCGCCGAGCAGGACCTGCGCCCCGAATCCGGCCGCCATGGGAATGATGAGCAGTCCCAGATGGTCTGTGACAAGAGCCCAGGTCGGGCTGGTGACCAAGATGATGACCAGGCCCATCAAGGACCCGATCAGCCAGACCACGGCGGCCATGACCGACCATGTTGCATAGGCCGAGGGCGCCTTGGCTCTTGCAACTTGTGCCAGCGGCCGAACAGCCCACAGGACTCCGCCCAGATAGGCCGCTACGCCCAACGCGGCCAATGCCTGCAGCCCGGCCAAGGCGCCGACGACGATGACCACGACTGAGCCAGCCAGGACCGGAAGTGCATGGCGCGCAACGCGTTCGGCGTTCTCGGCGATCCGGGTGCGCAGCATGGTCGGCCAGAGAGTGACCAGCGTCCCCAAGACCGTGAGGCCGATCCAGCCCAACAGGTTGAGGGTGATGTGTGCGATCACGAACCGTCCGTGCCACGGCTCGACGGGGTCGCGGGCCAGAGTCGCACCCAGACCGGCGCCGATCGGCAGGGCCAGCGAGGCACAGATGTAGTAGCGCACCGTCGCTCCGAAACGTGACGCCAGCGCAGCGCGGGCCTGCAGTGCCAGCGTGATGCCGTGTGCCGCGGCCGCAGCGCCCACGACCACGGACCCGACCAGTGTCAGGATCCACCGGGCACCCACCATGCCGGCTACGACCGTGAGGACGCCGAGGTTCAGGGTGATCAGCCGGCCGGCCTGCCAGCGCCGTGATCCGGCGGTGGTGCGGCGTCGAAGAAGTGCGTCCGCGAAGTGCGCGCTCCAGACAAAGATCGCATTGGTGACGGCGCCCAGCAGCAGCAGATGAACCAGCAACCATGGCGACTCGGGGACGTAGCGGTGGACCAGGGCGACCCCTACGACCGAGGCCAGCCAGGCGGCGACCGGCGCGTTGGCGACCAGATGCCACTTCGTGCGGTCGTGCAGACCGATCGGGGTGGAAGCTTCGGGTCTCCTGGGGCGGCCACGGTCGCTGTCTGGTCCCTCGGAGTCGGCGTTCATCCGGTGGTGGACGCGCGGGGGAGCAGGTCGAGACGGCAGGCCCCGGGTTCGGAAAATGGTTGAAGGGCAGTGCGTTCCGTTCGATCGGGGTCGCTGCCGAGCTCATCCAGGGCGCCACGCACGATGCCCAGATGGACTCCGCAGACGACGTCCGGGTATCGGTGGGCGGCCTCCAGCAAGGGGCAACGAAGGAGCTTGATGACGCCAACCCGAGAATCCGGCTTCGGAGCAAAGCCGAGCTCCTCCAGCAGAGTGACCACTTCACGGCGCCGTGCCACGTCACCCCGTGCCCTCACGGTGTTGGGAACCGGGCTCGGGCGCTCCGCATTGTTGGGAACAGGGCCCTCCTTGTCGGTCGCGTCCGCGTCCGCGACGGCAGGGCGTCGCACCAGATCGCGACCCCACAGCCGGCCCGCCTCGATGGCATCGGCACGCGGTTGGCCGCTGGTACGGACGATCTGCGCGGCCAGTGCGGACGCCAAACCGGCATAGTCGCGGGCCTCTTGGTCGGATCCGGCGTCGGGCGTGACGCTGTAGAGCCAGGGCGGGCGCCCGCGCCCCTGCGCCAAAGCCCGCGATCGCAGGGCCAACCCATCGGCCACCAACCCATCCATATGTTCGCGGATGGTGTTGGGGTGCTGACGGGTCAGAGCCGAAAGAGCCCCCACGGTGCAGGGTTCGGGCTGGCCGATCAGAACATCAAGGATGCCTGCACGCGCGGCTGAGAGATGGTCCCGTCGGTGGCGCACGCGCCCGAATGGCAACGGTCCATAGCCCGGCCGTGCATCGGTGCTGGTCACCTCGGTATTTTCCACGGAGTGAAGTGTAATAAACTTTGGGCAGGTTTCGCCAGTCGTGGCGGGGCTGAGGCTCCTCAGGGGTCCTCATCGCGTTGAGCCGGAGGAGTTCTCATGAGCACGGTCATAGTCGCAACCAGCGCGGCAGACGCCCAGGCACTCGAAGCCGTCAAGGATCATCACGCACACCTGGCCGGTGCCCTGGCTGCTCAGGTGGAGGCACTGCTCGACGCCGCGTCGCGGGGCGATCCGCGAGGCGCGAGCGCTGCCTCCGAAGCGCTGGTCAGCTGGTGCCACGCCGAGCTGGTCCCTCATGCCCTGGCTGAGGAGCAGACCATGTATCCGAAGGCTCGGGAGGATCTGCGCGCTCGGTTGCTGGTCGACGCGATGCTCGCCGAGCACCGAGACCTCATCGAGCTGGTCGAGGCCATCGGGAAGGCCACGTCTCCCGCGCGTGCCGCGGCCAACGCCCAGGCGCTCCGATCGCTGTTCGACTCGCACCTGGTCAAGGAGAACGAGCAGATCCTGCCGCTGCTGGCGACGTCGAGCGAGGTATCACTCGCAGAGCTCCTCGACGGCATGCACGACCTGCTCGGGAGCAATGACGTTGACACGAACGCCGCGTCGAATGTCGAGGGTGGATGCGGGGGCGCCTGTGGCTGTGGTGAACAGGATCCAGCCGGGGCTCTTCCCGTGCTCGACGCGCGACTGGTGCCGCACGCCATACGGCATGCCACGATCTTCGGGGCCCTGGACTCGGTGGGAGCTGGGGGCGGTCTGGTGCTGGTGGCCCCGCACGACCCGCTGCCGCTTTTGGCGCAGGTGGAAGAGCGCTCGCCAGGGCTGTTCAGCATCGACTATCTCGAGCGCGGACCCGAGGCATGGAGGATCCGCTTCGTCCGAGCCTGAGCGGCCAGACCGGTCAGGTCGGACGATGACCGAAGAAGCCGGCCAACCGGTCGTACAGAGGCGCGTCCTGCGGGACATCGATCTCCGGGCCGAATGCCTTCCCCTCATCCTCGCTGCCACGGAACTCTGGCCGAAGGGCCGTTCGTGCCCAGACGAGTCCCGTTTCGCCGACCTCCGGATCCAGATCCATCGACTGTCCTGTGGCGACGGCCAGATCCCAGCCGTGGACCGCGAGCTCGGTGATCTGCTGGTCGAGGGGGAAGCGCTTGGCGACCTTCCCCATGCCCGGCATCTCGATGGTGACGCTCAGGTCCCCTGCGGCGCGCCAAGCCTGGACCAGCGCGGCGGAACCCGCCCGGTAGGCGTCGATGTGGCTCCCTTCGACGACGGCCGCGGGATCGGACCAGCTCGGCGTCCCTCCGGAGGCGCGCTTGGTGAAGGCTCCGAGATCGTGGATCAGGTGGGCAACCAGCGTGCTGACGTCCCAGGAACGGCACGGCGTGGGCAGCTGCTGCTGGTCATCGCGGATGCCCACGATGATGGCCTCGGTCTGGTCGAGGGCACGAACAAGCAGGGTCAGGGGGTCGGTCGTCATGGGCATCGTGGCCTCCACAAGAGCTCTGGTGTGCCAGCTGTGCCGGCGCTCCTAAGGTAGTTCGCATGATGCAGAGTTGGGGCCGCCTTGTGGGCCGGCGCGCGGGAACCGTCCTGATCGCAGGACTGCTCCTGGTTGTTGCGGCGGCCGTCTATGGCCTCGGAGTCTTCGGCAGCCTCAGCAACGGGGGCTACGACGACCCGGCGAGCGAGTCGGCCCGGTCCCTGATCGCAGAACATGCGGCCTTCACCAGCCACGACGCCGACATCGTGGTCATCTACTCCAGCCCATCGATGAAGGTCACCGACCCGGCATTCCGGCTGGCCGTATCCAACGTCATAGCCGGGCTCCCCAAGGGGACGATCCAGCGCGTCACAACGTGGTACCAGACCCCTTCGCCCACGTTGATCAGCAAGGACCAGCACTGGACCCGGGTCATCCTCGCCCTGACCGGCACCTCGCAGAATCAGAAGGCAACCCTGTATGACCGCGTCAGCACCCATCTGGACGCCAAGGGCCTGACCACGACGGTCGGAGGGCAGTGGTCCGTATTCCGCGACGTGAACCACCATGTCTCAGCGGATATCACCCGCGCCGAGGCGATCTCGATGCCGATCGTGATCCTGTTATGCCTGGTGTTCTTCGGCAGTGTCGCGTCCGCGTTGATGCCCGCCTTTGTCGGTGGCGTGGCCATCTTCGGTGCCTTTGCCCTCGTGCGCGTGATCACCATGGTCACCGACGTCTCGGTCTTCTCCATCAACATCATCACCCTGATCGGGATGGGTCTGGCCATCGACTATGCGTTGTTCGTCGTGAGCAGGTTCCGCGAGGAGCTCGCAAAATATCCCGGCACGGAGCGTGAGCACGTCAACGCGGCCATCACCGCCACCATGGCCTCTGCCGGCCGCACCGTGTTGTTCTCCGGCCTGATCGTGGCCGCCTCGCTCGCGTCGCTGCTGATCTTCCCGCAGAACTTCCTGCGTTCCATGGGCTTTGGTGGAGTGGCCGCGGTCCTCGTCGCGATGCTGGCCGCTCTGACCGTCCTGCCGGCGCTGCTCGCCGTCCTGGGTCCGCGGATCGAAGCCGGTCGTATGCCGTGGCGCCGTGGCGCCCGCGCTCGGAACGCGGGTGGCCCGGCGCTGGCCCCGGGTGACCTCACCCAGACATCCGGTGCGTGGGCGAGGTTGGCGCACAGCGTGATGCGGCGACCCGTCGCATACCTGCTGGTTATCACCCTGTCCTTGCTGGCGCTGGGTGTCCCATTCCTGTCTGCCAGGTGGGGGAGCACGGACGAGCGGGTCCTGCCGGTCAGCGCGCCGAGTCGGGTCGCCGCGGACCTCGGTGCCCGGGAGTTCGGCGGCGGGGCCACCAGTGCCAACATCGTTGTGCAAGGGGCCAGTCCGAGCCAGCTCGGCGGATACGTCGACCGCCTCGCGAAGACCAGCGGGGTCCGGTCGGCCCAGGTGATCGACCAGGCAGCAACCAGCCGCACCGGTGCTGGCCCGGCGAGCCTGGTCCAGGTCAGCTGGCTCGGGCACAGCCAGAGCGAGCAGTCGCAGCAGCTGGTCAGGGATCTGCGCGCCGTTGATCCCGGCACCGGGGCCCGCGCTCTGGTCGGTGGCGCATCGGCCAGTGCCGTTGACCTGATTGACTCCATCGGCTCACGCCTGCCCTGGATGGGCCTCTTCGTGGTCGCCGTCATGCTGGTCCTGCTGTTCATCGCCTTCGGCTCCGTGGTTCTGCCCCTGAAGGCCGTCGTGATGAACGCGCTGTCCCTCACCGCCTCGTTCGGGGTGGTCACCTGGATCTTCCAGGACGGTCATCTGTCGGGGCCTCTCGGCTTCACCTCATCGGGATACCTGGACGCCACCCAGCCAATCCTGATGCTGGCCATCATCTTCGGCCTCTCGATGGACTACGAGGTGTTCCTGCTCTCACGGATCCGGGAGGAGTGGGACCTCACCGGCGACAACACGGCATCGGTGGCCAATGGACTGCAGCGCAGCGGGCGGATCATCACCAGCGCCGCGCTCCTGCTCGCCGTGGTCATCGGGGGGTTCGCCACCTCCGGCATCGTGATCATGAAGATGATCGGGATCGGCATGCTCGTCGCTGTCCTCATCGATGCCACGGTCGTGCGCGCGATGCTGGTTCCGGCAACGATGCGGCTGCTGGGCACAGTGAACTGGTGGGCCCCCGGTCCGCTGCGACGCTGGTGGGAGCGTCACGGCATACGCGAGTCGGAAGGCGCCGCGGTCACCCGAGACCCGACCGAGCTGGCCAGCCGGAACTGATCTTCGTTGGTACCCCTCGCGAGTGGGGTCCATCCGGCAGGATCTAAGGCATGACGACAATGCTTCTCGGCCCTGCGGACCTGGTTCGCAGGCGTGGTCTGCGGCGGATGCGAGCCGTGGCGTTGTCCCTCCTCGTCCTCGCCGCAATCGTGTTCATCGGGACCCGGAACCGTGATGGTGTCTGGGGATACGTCAACGCGACCGCTGAAGCCGCGATGATCGGAGGACTCGCGGACTGGTTTGCCGTCACCGCTTTGTTCCGCCATCCGCTGGGCATCCCCATCCCGCACACGGCCATCATCCCGAGCCGCAAGGACGCGCTGGGTCAGAGCCTCGAGGAGTTCGTGACCGGGAACTTCCTGACCGCTGACGCCGCTCGTGAGCGGGTGGTCGCGGCGGACGTGAGTCGCCGGGTGGGTCGCTGGCTCACCCAGGAAGAGCACAGCGCACGGGTGATCACCGAGGTGGCCAGGGCGAGCAGCCGGGCGCTGATCGCAATCAAGGACGACGACGTGCTCGGTTTCGTCGAGCAGTCACTGCTGCCCCGGCTCGTGCACGAGCCGCTGAGCCCTGTTTTCGGGCACTTTCTTGAGTCGGTCGTAGAGGACGGCGCTCACCACGGCCTCGTTGACATCGCCCTGGTCGAGGCACATGTGTGGCTGGCCGCGAACGAGGAGGCGGTGGCGTCGATCGTCGGCGCGCGAGCGCCTTGGTGGTCGCCCGCCTGGCTGGACGGGAAGGTCATCGCACGGGTCCACCGCGAGGCGTTGGCATGGGTCGCCGATGTGCGCGATCGCCCGAACCATCCTGCGCGGCAGGCTCTTGACGATCTGCTCGGTCAGCTCGCTCTCGACCTGCAGCACGACCCCGAGACCATCGCTCGCGCGGAGGCGCTCAAGGTGCGCGTGATGACGCATCCGCAGATCGGCCCTTCCGCCGTCGGCATCTGGGATGCGCTGCGCACCGCGATCCTGGGGGCCCTTGATGATGCCGACGGGCAGCTGCGACGCCGGGGGGTCAGTGCCCTGACAGAGTTCGGTGCGCACTTAATCACCGACCCCGACCTACGCCAGCGGGTCGACGGCCACGCTGCCGACGCCATCGGCTTCGTGGTCACCGCCTATGGCCACGAGATCGCCAAGGTCATCTCGCAGACCGTTGACCGTTGGGACGGCAAGGAGGCTGCTGAGCGGATCGAGCTGCACGTGGGCCGCGACCTTCAGTTCATCCGGATCAACGGCACCATCGTCGGCGGTCTGGCCGGGCTGGTCATCCACACCCTCAACGTGCTGCTGTGAGCTAGCCCTGGTTCCAGGCGTTCTCGACGAGGCGCACCGCTTCTTGCGCGCTGAGACCGAGCCTTCTGACTGCGTGAACGTATTCAGTGGCCGCCGCTCTTGCGCTGTCGGCCACCGACGAGCGAACCGTGGGCTGGTCCACCACGTCGCTTCTCACAAAGGTGCCTCGACGGCCGTGGGTGGCGATCATCGCGTCGGCCTCGAGCTCGCGGTAGGCCCGCGCGACAGTGTTGGCCGCCAGACCAAGATCCGCTGCGAGCTTGCGCACTGTTGGTAGCTTCGTCCCGGCTTCGAGCTGGCCGGCTGAGACGGCCGCAGCGATCTGGGTCCGCACCTGTTCGAACGGGGGCGTCGTTGAGGCTGAGTCGATGGTCAGGCGCGGCAGTGTGCTCACGGCTCACACGGTATGCCGTGAACGGCAGGGTTGTCCTGTGGCGGTTGGCCGCACGAGGACCATGGCCGGGTTGTGTGTCCAGATTGAGAGATGGGCTTCCCGAGGTGTGGTCGGAGGTCCTACCCTTGTCGCAGGTCATGAGTGTCAGCGACAAGCCCCGGCTCGCTGGCCGGCAACCCTCCACCGCGGTGGGGTGCCCCGGGTGAAGACCTGGCAACGCGCCCCCGGGCGCCGCGCAAGCGCGGGTGTGCCCTTTGGTATTCCCGCATTTCATGTCAAGGACACTGAAAGGCAAGGGAAATACGATGAGTGACAACACCGCCAACTGGTCCTTCGAGACCCGCCAGATCCACGCGGGCCAGGCCCCGGACCCGACCACCGGAGCCCGGGCACTGCCGATCTACCAGACCACGTCGTACGTCTTCAAAGACTCCGAGCATGCCGAAAACCTCTTCGCGCTCAAGGAGTTCGGCAACATCTACACCCGCATCATGAACCCGACCCAGGATGCGGTCGAACAACGCATCGCCTCGCTCGAGGGCGGAGTCGGGGCCTTGCTCGTGGCCTCCGGCCAGGCGGCAGAGACGATCGCGTTGCTCAACGTCGCGGAGGTGGGGGACCACATCGTCGCAAGCCCCCAGCTGTATGGCGGCACGTACAACCTGCTGAAGTACACGCTCAAGAAGCTCGGCATCGAGACGACGTTCGTGGAGGATGTGGACGACCTCGAGTCGTGGCGTGCAGCGGTCAAGCCGAACACCAAGGCCTTCTATGCCGAGACGATCAGCAACCCCTCGGCGAATGTTCTGGACATCGAGGGTGTCTCTGGTATCGCGCACGAGGTCGGCGTTCCGCTCATCGTGGACAACACCGTCGCGACTCCCTACCTCATCCGCCCCCTCGAGTGGGGTGCCGACGTGGTCGTCCACTCGGCCACCAAGTACCTCGGCGGCCACGGCACCTCCATCGCCGGCGTGATCGTCGACGGCGGCACCTTCGACTACGCGAAGGACCCGGCCCGCTACCCGGGCTTCAACGAGCCGGACCCCAGCTACAACGGCCTGGTCTTTGCCCGCGACCTCGGGGTCGGAAGTCCTCTGGGCGCCAACCTGGCTTTTATCCTCAAGGCCCGTGTTCAGCTGCTTCGAGACCTTGGCGCGGCGATCTCGCCGTTCAACGCGTTCCTGATCTCGCAGGGGATCGAGACCTTGTCGTTGCGGATCGAGCGCCATGTCGAGAATGCGGTCAAGGTCGCCGGCTGGCTCGAGGCGCACCCCCAGGTCGAGTCGGTGGCTTACGCATCTCTTGCCTCGAGCCCGTGGAAGGCCCTGGCCGACAAGTACGCCCCGCGTGGTGCCGGGGCCGTGGTCGCCTTCGAGATCAAGGGCGGTGTGGACGCTGGCAAGAGGTTCGTCCAGGCGCTGACACTGCACAGCCACGTTGCCAACATCGGCGACGTTCGCTCCCTGGTCATCCATCCCGCCTCGACCACACACTCGCAGCTCTCGCCCGAAGACCAGCTGTCCTCAGGAGTGACTCCGGGCTTGGTGCGACTTGCAGTCGGCATCGAGTACATCGATGACATCCTGGCGGACCTCGAGCAGGGGTTCACCGCGGCCAAGCTCTAGGCGTTCAACACAGCGAAGGATCCTGGCTGCTCCGGCGACCAGGATCCTTCGCCGTGTTGCCCGGGTGTTTCGTCATCGCTTGTACGTCGGTAAGGAATTCCGTATCCGAAAGCATTTGTCCGCGGGTAAGGCCGTTTGCTCAAAGTGCATCGCCCGGTGGGGTGGTCCAGAGTGGCCAAACGGCCGATGCGGGTGCCCGACGCCATTAATAGTCTGCATTTGAGTTGAGAAACTATTGGTCGAGGGACGCGGAGACAGGAATGGATGTCCGGCCAGGTTTGCATGTCACGGTCCTCGGGGGACTCGTGACGATGGCCTGTGCCGCCGTCCTGGCTGCGGGCACCAGCTTGTCAGCGCGGTGGAGCGACGCGAGCTGGGACTCGGCGCGGTGGTCTTCGGCGCGTTGGTCCGCAGATTCGTGGTGAGCCCGTGTTCGCCACTCTGACCGGCCTGAGCGCCCGGACCCGTACGCTGCTGCTCAGCTTCGCTCTCATGAGCATTGCGTCTGCGGTGGGACTGGTTTCAGCCCTTTCTGCCGGCAACCAGCTCATGTCGCGGCCTCTGACCGCGGTGGCTATCGCGGTCGCGTTCTTCGTCGCCGAGCAGAACCTGGTGAACATCGAGTTCCGGCGGCAGTCGTACTCGCTGACCTTCGCGGGTGTACCACTTGCGTTGGGAATTCTCCTGCTTCCACTACATGAGCTCGTTCTGGCTCGTCTGCTCGGTAGCCTTACCGCGTTGTTGTGGCAGCGCATCGCCGCGGAAAAGATCACGTACAACACCGCGGCGTACTGCTTCGAGGCTGCCCTCAGTGGCACCCTCCTTCGCGCATGGATGCCGCAT
>DATCQG010000239.1:0-6002 GCA_036569625.1 Dermatophilaceae bacterium
ATGGCCACCACACGCACCGCCCACGCCCACTGGGAGGGCTCTCTCCTGGAGGGTGCCGGCCAGGTCACTCTCGAGTCCTCGGGGGTCGGGACGTTCGACGTGAGCTGGCCCTCTAGAGCTGAGGCGGCCAACGGCAAGACCAGTCCTGAGGAGCTGCTGGGTGCGGCGCACGCGACGTGCTTCTCGATGTCCCTGTCCAGTGCACTCGCCAAGGCCGGCACACCCCCGAGCGCGGTCGACACCTCTGCCGACGTCACCTTCCAGCCGGGCAAGGGCATCACGGGGATCGTGCTCAAGGTCAGCGGCTCCGTGCCTGGCATCACCGCGGCTCAGTTCGTCGAGGCTGCCGAGACCGCCAAGACCGCATGTCCCGTCAGCCAGGCCCTCGCGGCCACACCGATCACCCTCGAGGTCGGGGACTTCTCGGCCTGAGCCAAGCGGGAGGAAGCTGCCGTTCCTCCTCACCGGCGGCGCTGGCAGCGACCACACCAGAACAGGTTGCGTCCTGCGACGAGCTGGGTGCGAATCCTGGAGCCACAGACGTAACAGGGGTGGCCGGTGCGCTTGTAGAGGGAGAAACGTCGCTCGAACCGGCCACCGGGTCGGGCCCCCGTCAACGCGGCGGTATGCGCGGCCGCCGAGCCATCCGCGACCTCAGCCAGGGCGTCGACGACCTGGTCGTCCATCGTGAGGACCTGGCCGAACGCGACCCCCAGGGGCATCAGGGTGACCAGGTCATCCCAGATGGCCAGCCAGGTCGAGGGCCGGATCTCCTTCCCGGGTCGGAACGGGTCGACGCGGTGCCGGAACAGCACCTCGCACCGGTAGACGTTGCCGACCCCGGCCAGCACTGACTGGTCCATCAGCAGCTCGGCGATCGGCTTGGTGCTGCGTGCGATCCGTCGCAACGCCAGGGCCGGGTCGGCGTCGGGGCGCAGCGGGTCGGGGCCGAGCCGGGCCTGGATCTGGTCGACCTTCTCCGGCGAGACAACCGCACAGACGGTCGGCGCCCTCAGGTCCCCCACCCACGTCTCGTTGAGCAGCCGCACGCGAACCTGACCCACCACCGGGACCTGGCCGCCCGGCATACCAGGGCGGTCGGGGTCGGGGGCGAGGTTGTGTCGCACCACTGAGAACGTGCCGATCAGCCCGAGGTGGACGTTCAGCCAGCGTTCACGCTCGAACTCGACGAACAGATGCTTGCCCCAGGCGGTGGCGTCGATCAGCGCGAGGCCATCCAGCAGTGCTGCTCCGTCCTCGAACCTCCCCTGCGGGCTCGACACCGCCGTGGGCCGACCCGCGAACGCACGACCGATTCGCCCCGCCAGCGCGTGGGTGATGTGACCTTCGGGCATCGGTCAGCTGGCCGCCCTCTTCTTTGGAGCGGTCTTCCTTGGAGCGGCCTTTCCGGGCGCGGACTTTCTGGCAGCAGTCTTCTTCGCGGCGACCCGCTTCTCGGCCTTCTGTGCCGACTCGTCGGGGGCGAGGTCGGCCTCAGCCGTGTCCTCCTGGTCGGCGTCATCGAAGATCTCGGCCGTGGGCTCGCCGCGGGAGGCCTTGGCCCGCTCGACGCTCCGTTGCAGGGCGGCCAGAAGGTCGACGACCTCGCCACCTGTCTCCTTGATGGCAGGCGCGGTTTGAGCCTCACCGCCCTCAAGCTTGGTCCTGACCAGAGACTCGACCGCCGCCTGGTAGTCGTCCTCGTAGTCGCCCGGGACGTAGTCCCCGGCCAGGGACTCGACGAGCATGTGCGCCATCGCCAGCTCGGCCGGCTTGACCTCGACCTCCTCGCCGAGATTGGCGAGCTGGGCGGCACGGATCTCGTCCGGCCACAGCATGGTCTGCATGACGATGACGTCCTCGCGCACGCGCAGCACGGCAATGGTCATCCGGGCGCGGATCGAGACGGTCACGATGGCCATCCGGTCGGCGGCCCTGAGCGCGTCACGCAGCAGTGCGTAGGCCTTGGTCGCCGTCTTGTCCGGCTCGAGGTAGTAGGACCTGTCGAGCAGCATCGGGTCGATCTGGTCGCTGGGCACGAACTTCTCCACTGCGATCTCGCGGCTGCTTCGGGTGGGCAGCTGGCTCATGTCCTCGTCGGTCAGCACCACCATCTTGCCGTCTTCGGTCTCATAGCCCTTGGCGATGTCGTCATAGGACACCTGCTCGCCGTCGACGCTGCAGATCCGCTGGTACCTGATCCTGCCGCCATCCTCGCGGTGAACCTGCCGGAACTGCACGTCGTGGTTCTCCGTGGCCGAGTACAGCCGCACCGGAACATTGACCAGGCCGAAGGAGACAGCACCCTTCCAGATGGCACGCACGATCAGATCACTCCCCAGCTCGTTGCGAATCATTGAGTCGCGGACCCGTACTTGTCCTGTGCGTCAGGATGGACCCATGCGCCCCATGCTGGCTAGTGCGGGAACCACGATCCCGCACGGTCCCGAGTGGGCACATGAGATCAAATGGGACGGTATGCGCGTGTTGGTCGATGTCGATGACGGCCACATGAAGCTGTTGTCGCGCAACGGGAACGACGTCACCGTGAGCTTCCCCGAGCTGAGCGCCGTTGATGGACCAGGGATGCCGGCCGACATGCTCCTCGACGGCGAGGTCGTTGCGCTCGACGGTGGTTTGCCCTCCTTCCCTGCCCTCGCCGAGCGCATGCATGTCAGCGACGCCAGGAAGGCACGAGCACTGGCCACCTCCCGCCCGGTCACCTTCATGGCGTTCGACCTGCTGCGCCTGTATGGCGTGGACCTCACCTCCCGTCCGCTGAGCGAGAGGCGGGAGGCCCTGGAGCAGATCGGTCTTTCCGGGCCCAGGTACCAGGTACCACCTGTGTACGACGATGGTGAAGCGCTGCACGCCGCGACCCTGGAGCAGGGGCTCGAAGGTGTTGTCAGCAAACGACTCTCGTCCAGGTACAGGGCAGGGCGACGCAGCACTGACTGGCTGAAGTTCCCCCATCGGGGATCGATGTCGGTGGTCATCGGGGGATGGCGGCTCGAGACCGACAGCGCGTCCCGTCTCGGCGCGGTCCTGGTCGGTCGAGCCGGGCCGAATGGGCTGCGCTACCTGGGCCGGGTCGGCAGCGGTCTGGCCGGCAAGGCGCAGGATGCAGTCCTGGATGCCTTGCGGCCGTTGACGATCGATGCCTCACCGTTTTCCGACGAGATCCCGAGGGTGGACGCGGAGGGCACGATGTGGGTCCGACCCGAGGTCGTCGTGGACGTGCAGGCGCTGGGACTGTCCGCCCAGGGCAGGCTCAGGCAGCCGGCATACCGAAGAATGAGACCCGACCTGTCGCCCGGCGACCTGCTTGATGAGGAGTGAGCATCTTGCCGGACAGGACCACCGACGTGATCACGGTGCTGGTTGATGGCCGTCGCCTGCAGGTGGGCAACCTGGACAAGGTCATGTACCCGGCGACCGGGACCACCAAGGGTGAGGTGCTCAACTACTACGCCAGGGTGGCCCCGTTCCTGCTCCCGCACCTCGCCGACCGGCCCGTGACCAGGGTTCGCTGGCCACACGGCACCGCGGGACCTTCCTTCTTCGAGAAGAACCTGCCGCAGGGCGCGCCTTCATGGCTGCGCTCCGTCGCCATGCCCACCAGCGGCTCGAGATCGGAGCACGCCAACGACACGATCCGTTACCCGGTCGTGGACAGCACCGCTGCCCTGACCTACCTCGCGAACCTCGCTTCGCTGGAGCTTCACGTCCCGCAATGGCGGTTCGATGCCGAGGAGCAGCCCCGAAACCCTGATCGAATGGTGATCGACCTCGACCCGGGAAGCCCGGCTGGGCTGCACGAGTGCTCGCGGGTAGCTCTGCTCGTGCGTGATCGGCTCGAAACCATCGGTCTCACCACGGCTCCAGTCACCAGCGGTAGCAAAGGAATCCAGCTGTATGCGGCGTTGCCGGGTGAGCAGGACTCAGACACGGTTCGCGACATCGCGCGCGAGATCGCGCAGGATCTGACAAGACTGCGGCCCGAGCTTCTCGTGTGGAAGATGACGAAGTCCTTGCGCCCCGGCAAGGTGCTGCTGGACTGGAGCCAGAACATCGCGGCGAAGACGACGATCGCGCCGTACTCGTTGCGAGGAAGGGACGCGCCCCTGGTCGCCGCGCCCCGGAAGTGGGCCGAGATCGAGCGAGGCGCCGAAGCGCCGGATGCACTGAGGCAGCTGGACATGGACGACGTCCTTGCCCGGCTGGACAGCGACGGCGACCTCTTCGCTACAACCCTGGCGACCTAGCAGGCTGGCTCAGCCGTTGGCCTTGTCGTACGCAGCCAGGACGTTGGCCGAGATGCGGCCACGGTCGCTGACCTTGTGACCGTTGTGGCGCGCCCACTCGCGGACGGCGCCCAGGTCCCCCCGGCGCGTCCCGGCAGCCGTCGTTCCCCTGCGCGAGCTCTTGCGGCCGCCGGAGCGACGGGCATGGCCCACCCAGCTCGCGAAGTCGTCGCGCAGCTTCTTGGCGTTCGCCGCGGTCAGGTCGATCTCGTAGGACACGCCGTCCAGCGAGAAGGACACACTTTCGGCCGCCTCGGCGCCACTGATGTCGTCAACCAACAGAACTTGCACCTTTTGCGCCATGGATACTCCCGGGTGTGGAAACGCTCTGAGCCGCTGATCTATGTTCATCGGCTATTGCGGGTCCCACCATACGCGAAAACTCTTATGATGCGGAATCCCTGTCCTGCGCATTGTTGGATTGTTCGACTGAAGATGCCGAACGCTGTTGATCGGCTTCCCACTTGGAATGCGCAAGGCGCTCATTACGGTCACCTTCGAGCATTGCCTTGATGACCACATAGAACAAGAAGGCGACGCCAGCGCTCGGCAAGAGCGCGCCGAGGGCGATGAGAACCGAATGCAGGCTCATGTTCACTCCGGCTTCAGCAGGGGGAAGAGGATGGTCTCGCGGATACCGGCGCCGGTGAAGAGCATGACCAGCCGGTCGATGCCGAGGCCGAGCCCGCCCATCGGCGGTGCGCCGTACTCCAGGGCACGCAGGAAGTCCTCGTCGAGCTGCATGGCCTCGACGTCTCCAGCAGCGGCCCGCAACGACTGGGCGGTGAGCCGCTCCCGTTGGACCACTGGGTCGATCAGCTCCGAGAAGGCCGTTCCGCGTTCGGTGCCACCGATAATCAGGTCCCAGGCCTCTATCAGCCCGGGGTCCTTGCGATGCGGTCGGGCCAGCGGCTGGGCGGACGGCGGATAGTCGCAGACGAAGGTCGGCTGCAGGAGGGTCGGCTCGACGATCTCGCCGAAGAGCTCGACCACCAGCTTCTCAGCCTGCCAGTCAGGGTGGACCGGGACCTCCCGGCGGCTGGCGATCGCCTGCAGGGTCCGGACGTCGGTATCGGGCGTAATGTCCTCGCCCACCGCCTCGGAAAGACCTTGGTAGACGGGCAGCCAACGCCATTCGCCGTCAAGGTTGATCTGCCCGGCAGGGGTTTCGATGATCCGGGATCCAAATGCGTCCGCCGCCGCGAGGACGACCCCCTGCATCAGGTCCGCCATCGTATGTTGGTCGCCGAACGCTTCATAGGCTTCGAGCATCGTGAATTCAGGGCTGTGGGAGGAGTCGACACCTTCGTTGCGGAAGATTCGACCCATTTCGAAGACCTTGTCCACACCGCCGACAACGGCTCGTTTGAGATACAGCTCAAGGGCAATGCGCAGCGACATGTCAATATCGAAGGCATTGAGGTGGGTCGGAAAGGGACGGGCCGCGGCGCCACCATGGACGAGCTGCAGAACGGGCGTCTCGATCTCGATGAACCCACGGTTGTGCAGGGTGTCCCGTACCGCGCGAACAATGGCTGCGCGGTTGCGGACCATGTCCCGTGCTTCCTGGCGCACGATCAGGTCCGCATAGCGCTGGCGCACCCGTGACTCCTCGGACAGGTGGGAGTGCATGGTCGGAAGCGGGCGCAGAGCCTTGCTCGCCATCGCCCATTCGTCGGCCAGCACCGAGAGCTCGCC
>DATCQG010000240.1:0-11579 GCA_036569625.1 Dermatophilaceae bacterium
GTCTTCCTCGTCCAGCGCCGACTGTCCCTCATCGGTGACGGTATGGGCCACGTCGCGCTGGCCGGAGTCGCCGTGGGCGTGATCACGAACAGGGCGCCGGTCCTCACCGCGCTCGTCTTCGCTGTCCTGGCCGCCGTGGGCATCGAGCTGGTGCGCGCGCGTGGCCGCACGAGCGGCGACGTCGCTCTGGCCGTCATGTTCTACGGCGGGATCGCGCTCGGCGTGGTCGTCTTCGGCCTGTCCCGGACCGGGGCGCCCAGCAACCTCGACTCCTACCTCTTCGGCGCAATCACCACCACGAGTCCCACCGACCTCGTGGTCTTCGCGGTGCTGGCCGTGGTCGTGGTCGCGCTGACGTGGGCCCTGCGGCCTCGGCTGTTCGCGGTCGCCAACGACGAGGAGTATGCGCGGGCCACCGGCATGCGGGTCACTGCCCTCAACATCACCCTGGCCGTGCTCACCGCAGTCACGGTGGTCGTCGCCATGCGCGTGGTCGGCCTGTTGCTGATCAGCGCGCTGATGATCGTGCCGAACGCGACGTCCCAGCTGATCGCCGGCAGCTTCCGGTCCGCGATCCGCACCGCCGTGATCATCGGAGCGGTCTGCAGCGTGGGCGGCGTGACGACGTCTTTCTACGCCGACACCCCCTCCGGTGGCACCATCGTCCTGCTGGCCATCGCCCTCTTCCTGGCGGCATCGGCATACAGCACGGTGCACGGTCGGATCGCCGGCAGGCGGCACCTCGAGGCCGAGCGGCACGAACACGAACACGGCCCCGACTGCGGCCATCCGGCGATCGAGCACGATCACCATGTCGACTACCTTCACGATGGCCACCGCCATGCGCCGCACGAAGGACACTACGACGAGCACGACCTTGTACTGCGCGGCCCCCATGAGCACCCGACAGGCCCCAATACCGTTGATACACATGATGATCAGGTGAGGCACTGATGACCGAGACTGTTCGCCGACCGACCAGACAACGCGCTGCCGTCGAGGCCCTCCTGGCAGACATCGATGACTTCAACTCGGCCCAGAACCTGCACGCCCGCCTGCGCGCCCAGGGCGAGATGGTGGGCCTGGCGACCGTCTATCGCACGCTCCAGGCCATGGCCACCGACGGCGAGGTCGACATGGTGCGCACCGTTGAGGGTGAGGCCGTCTACCGGCGGTGCAGCACTGCTCGCCATCACCATCACCTCGTCTGTCGCTCCTGCGGGCGGACGGTCGAGGTCGAAGGACCTGCTGTCGAGAGCTGGGCCGACAAGGTCAGCGCCGAGAACGGCTTCAGCGACGTGCAGCACACGCTGGAGATCGTCGGCACCTGCTCCGACTGCAAGACCTGAGCCAGCCTTCGGTCAGCTGTTCGGGCCAATGGCCGCCGGGGCGTTCACCGCACCGCCGTAGCGTCGGTTGCGCGCGGCGTAGATCTCGATGGCCCGCCACAGGTCACGCCGGTCGAAGTCGGGCCAGAGCGTGTCGAGGAAGACCATCTCGGCGTAGGCCGACTGCCACACCAGGAAGTTGCTGGTCCGCTGCTCACCGGAGGACCGCACGAAGAGATCGACGTCGGGCATCGACGGCTCGTCGAGGTATCGCGCAATGGTGTGCTCGTCGATGTGATCCGGTTTGAGTCGCCCTGCCTGAACGAGCAGCGCGATCCGGCGGGTGGCGTCGGCGATCTCGGCCCGCCCGCCGTAGTTGACGCACATCGTCAACGTCATCACGGTGTTGTTCCTGGTCAGCTCCTGGGCAACCTCGAGCTCCTTGATCACCGATCGCCACAACCGTGGGCGGCGGCCCATCCAGCGAACGCGGACACCCCAGTCGTTGAGGAGGTCACGACGCCGCCGGATTACATCGCGGTTGAAGCCCATCAGGAAGCGAACCTCGTCCGGTGAGCGCTTCCAGTTCTCGGTGGAGAAGGCGTAGGCCGAGACGTGCTTGACGCCTATCTCGATGGCTCCCGCGACGACGTCGAGCAGCGAGGACTCACCGGCCTCATGGCCCTTGGTCCGCGGCAGGCCACGAGCATTGGCCCAGCGGCCGTTGCCATCCATGACGATCGCAACGTGCCCGGGGATCTGCGACGCCGCCAGGACAGGCGGGCGCACCCCTGACGGGTGCCCGAACGGCGGACTGCTCATGCTCGACAACGAGCCTTTGGCTTCGTCATACCCGCTCCACGAGTCGCAGGGAGCGCACGCTGCGCTCGAGGTGCCACTGCAGGAAGGCGGTCACCAGGCCACTGCCCTCACGTCGATGCTGGGGCAGGCTCTCGTCGGCCACGGCCCAGTCGCCGGCGAGCAGGGCCGCCAGCAGCTCGAGGGTGGCCAGCGACGGGGACGCCGAGCCGGGCGTCCGGCAGGACGGGCAGACGGTGCCGCCGCTGGCGAGGTTGAACGCACGCTGGGGTCCCTCGGCACCACACTGAGCGCAGTCGTGGAAGCTCGGTGCCCAACCCGCGACGGCCAGAGAGCGCAGCAGGTAGGAGTCCAGAACCAGCCCCGCCTCATGCTCCGCACCCGCGAGTGAGCTCAGCCCGCCGGCAAGCAGGAGGAACTGTTGCACCGAGGGTTCGCGTTCCTCTGTGAGCCGTTCGGCGGTCTCGAGCATCGCCGTGGCCGCCGTGTAGGCGACGTAGTCGCGGGCGATCGGATCGCCATACGGGGCAAGGGTTTCGGCCTGTGTCACGGTGTCCAGCGATCGCCCCTCATAGAGCATGACGTCGACAACCATGAACGGCTCGAGCCGAGCGCCGAAGCGCGATCTGGTCCGGCGCACGCCTTTGGCAACGGCCCTGACCTTGCCATGCTGGCGGGTCAGGAGCGTCACGATGCGGTCCGCCTCACCCAGCTTCTGGGTACGCAGGACGATCGCGGCGTCGCGATACAGGGCCATGTGCCTATTGTCCTATGACATGGACCAAACCCCGGTATGCCGTGCCGGTGACGTCACCTTGACCCCGACTCCGGGCGCGCAGGACCATGATGGGTCGAGTGCGACCGGTCGGTGGCCAACCTCCTGCCCACCCGACCACTCGTCCGAAGGGAAGTTGCGATGCCTGTCTTTGAGGACAACGTCTTCATCGCCTGTCCACTCCAGGACGTCTTCGACTTCATGGTCGAGTCCGAGAACCTCGCCGTGTGGGATGCCTCCGTGGTCAAGGCTGAGAAGGTCGGGACCGAGCCGGTCGGGCTCGGGACCCGCACCCGCGGTACGAGCAAGATCATGGGCAAGCATCTCGACTGGGCGACCGAGGCGACGGAGTTCGAACCCCCGACGCGGATCACCTACACATCCGTGGAGGGCCAGATCAGCTTTGTCGTGACGAACCTGCTCGAACCTGCCGAAGGGGGCACGAGGCTCACCTACCGCGTCGACACCGGCTCGGGCCTGGGGGGCGTCTTCGGGCGACTGGCCGAGCCCTTCATCGAGAAAGCCCAGGCAAGGACTCTCCGGGCGAACCTCGAAACCCTCGCCAAGCTCATCGCCCGCTGAACGCCTCGTTCAGACCTGGGCTGCGACGGCCTTCTCGCGCTCGAAGCGGTTGACCGCGGACACGACGGCCTTGAGCGAGGCAATGACGATGCTGGCGTCCAGACCGACCCCCCACAGCACCCTCTCGCCGACCGCACACTCGACGTAGGCGGCGGCCTTGGCGTCGCCGCCTGCGGACAGCGCGTGCTCGGCATAGTCCAGGACGCGCACGTCCACATCCAGCGTCGAAAGGGCCGACACGAAGGCGGCGATCGGGCCGTTGCCACTCCCCTCGAGGGTGACTTCCTGACCGTGGTCGGTGAGCCTCACCGAGATGGTGTCGCCACCCTCCACGGTCGAGTCGGAACGCATGCTCAGCAGTGAGAACCGGCCCCACTGCTCGTTATTGGTCGCTGCGGCTTCTGCCACACTCACGGGCAGGTACTCATCCTGGAACGCCGACCACAGCGCCGCGGGCAGGATCTCGCCGCCGATGGACTCGGTCCGCTTCTGGACGACACCGCTGAACTCGATCTGCAGCCGTCGCGGCAGGTCGAGCTGGTGCTCGCTCTTGAGGATGTAGGCCACCCCACCCTTGCCGGACTGGCTGTTGACGCGCACGACCGCCTCGTAGGACCGACCCAGGTCATGCGGGTCGATGGGCAGGTAGGGCACGCCCCAGACCAGGTCGTCCACCGACGTGCCGGCCTCCTTCGCGTCCTTCTCCATGAACTCGAAGCCCTTCTTGATCGCGTCCTGGTGCGATCCGGAGAAGGCCGTGAAGACGAGGTCGCCGCCGTAGGGATGACGCTCGTGAACGGGCAGCTGCGTGCAGTGCTCGACCGTGCGCCGGATCTCGTCGATGTTCGAGAAGTCGATCTGCGGGTCGATGCCCTGGGTGAAAAGGTTCATCCCCAGCGTCACCAGGCAGACGTTGCCGGTGCGCTCGCCGTTGCCGAACAGGCAGCCCTCGATCCGGTCGGCGCCGGCGAGAAAGCCCAGCTCGGCTGCGGCCACACCGGTTCCGCGGTCATTGTGAGGGTGCAACGACAGCACGATCGAGTCGCGGCGGGTCAGATGACGCGACATCCACTCGATCGAGTCGGCGTAGACGTTGGGGGTTGCCATCTCGACGGTCGCGGGCAGGTTGATGATCACCTTGTGGTCGGGGCGGGCGTCGAGGACCTCGACCACCTCGTTGCAGATCCGCGCCGCGAAGTCGAGCTCGGTGCCGGTGAAGGACTCCGGTGAGTACTCGTAGTAGACGGTCGTCTCCGGGATGATCTCTTCGAGCTTGCGGCACAGGCGAGCGCCCTCGAGAGCGACATCGATGATGCCGTCCTGGTCCAGGCCGAAGACCACGCGACGTTGCAGCACCGATGTCGAGTTGTAGAGATGGACGATCGCCTGCTTGGCGCCGCGGATCGAGTCATAGGTGCGCTCGATCAGGTGCTCACGTGCCTGTGTCAGCACCTGGATGGTCACGTCGTCGGGGATGTGCCCGCCCTCGATCAGCATCCGCACGAAGTCATAGTCGGTCTGGCTCGCCGAGGGGAAACCCACCTCGATCTCCTTGTAGCCCATCCGCACCAGAAGGTCGAACATGCGCTTCTTGCGGTCAGGGGTCATCGGGTCGATCAGGGCCTGGTTGCCGTCCCGCAGGTCGACGGCACACCAGCGGGGAGCGCTCGTCATGCGCCGGGCCGGCCAGGTGCGATCGGGGAGCTCGACCGAGATCTGCTGATCGAAGGGAACGTACTTGCCCACCGGCATACCGCTGGGCTGTTGGTGATTGATCATTTCTCGCCTCTAACGTCTGGTTGCATTCGGTGAGGCCCGGCAACGCAAACTCCGCGACGAGGGGCGGCCTTCTTAGAGGGCCCCGCCGCGGCAGCGAAGGAGGAGCGTTGCTCCAGACGCGATGCGCACGCCATCACCGTATGCCGAAGAGCGGGTCAGCGTCCACCAACCGGGCATCAGTCCCGCATGGTGGACGGGCTAGAAGCCGAGCCGCTGGAGCTGTTTGGGATCGCGCTGCCAGTCCTTCGCGATCTTGACGTGAAGGTCCAGATAGACCCGCTGGCCGAGCAGAGCCTCAATCGCTGTGCGCGCGTTGGTGCCGACCTCACGAAGGCGCGATCCGCCCCGCCCGATGATGATGGCCTTCTGGCTGGACCGTTCGACGAACACGTTGACCCGGATGTCGAGCAGCGGAGAGCCTTCCGGGCGGCCTTCGCGCGGCAGCATCTCGTCGACGACGACCGCCAGGCTGTGCGGCATCTCGTCGCGGACGCCCTCGAGCGCCGCCTCCCGGACCAGCTCGGCGATCATGATGATGTTGGGCTCATCGGTCAGGACGCCCTCGGGATAGAGCATCGGCGAGACGGGCAGGTAGGACGAGAGCACCTGGGCGACCTCGCTGACCTGGTCGCCCCGCACCGCCGAACACGGGATGATGTCCGCCCAGTCGCCGAGCTGGTCGATGGCAATGAGGTGCTCGGCCAGGCGCGCCTTGTCGACCAGGTCGATCTTGGTCGCGATCGCCACGACAGGGCGGTGCTTGGCCAGCTGCAGCTCGGTGAGCTCCCTGGCGATGAAGGTGTCGCCCGGCCCAACCCTTTGGTCGGCCGGAAGACAGAAACCGATCGCATCGACGTCCAGCAACGTCTCACGGACCAGATCGTTGAGGCGCTGGCCCAGCAAGGTCCGGGGTTTGTGCAGTCCCGGGGTGTCGACCAGGATCAGCTGGGCGGTCTTGGAGGTCGCGATCCCCCGGATCGTGTGCCGCGTGGTCTGCGGCTTGCTCGAGATGATGGCGACCTTCTGACCCACCAGTGCATTGGTCAGAGATGACTTGCCGGCATTGGGACGGCCGACCAGACAGGCGAACCCAGCCCGGAACTCCTGGCTCACGAAGCCTCCTCCTGGTTCGACCCGCGTCCATCTCTGTCGGCCAAGCGTCGCACGACCACCGTGGCGATGCGGTGGCGACGCCCGGCCATGCGTTCCGCCGTCAGTGACAGGCCAGAGACCACACAGTGTGATCCCGGGATCGGAACCAGACCGATCGTCTTCCCGAGCAAACCGCCGACGGTGTCCACCTCGTCCTCGTCGATGGTCACGTCGAAGAGCTCGGCCAGGTCGTCGACGTGCATCGTGGCGGGCACCCGGGTCGAGCCGTCCTCGAGCTCCTCGACACCGGGGGCTTCGCGGTCGTACTCGTCGGAGATCTCTCCGACAATCTCCTCGAGGATGTCCTCGAGTGTGACCAGCCCTGCGGTTCCACCGTATTCGTCGATGACGATCGCAAAGTGGTTCTGGTCCCGCTGCATCTCACGCAGCAGGTCGTCGATCGGCTTGCTCTCGGGAATGTACTTTGCGGGCCGCATCTGCTGCTGCGCAGGCAGGGCGGCAGCAGCAGCGTCGGCATAGACGCGACGAGCCACGTCCTTGAAGTAGAGCAGTCCGAGAACATCGTCGGGCCCTTCACCGACCACCGGGATCCGCGAGAACCCTGATCGGAGGAACAGGGACATCGCCTGACGAAGCGTCCTGTCCTGATCCACGGTGACCATGTCGGTGCGCGGCACCATGACCTCGCGGGCCACTGTGTCACCCAGCTCGAATACCGAGTGGATCATCTCCCGCTCCTCGGCCTCGATCAGCGAGGTCTCCCCTGCCAGGTCGACCAGATCGCGCAGCTCAGCCTCTGACTCGAAAGGCCCGTCGCGATAACCGCGACCCGGCGTCACAGCGTTGGCGATCATCACCAGCAGGCGCGCCACCGGGCCGAGCACCCGGCGCAGCAGGACCAGGAGCGGCGCGGAGAGCAACGCCACCCGGTCGGCATGCTGGCGGCCCAGCGTCCGTGGTGAGACGCCGACGATGACGAAGGAGACCACCACCATCACACCGATGGAGATCAACAGGTCCGGCCAGAAGCCGTCGACCACGTCCACCACGGCCAGCGTGATCAGGACGGCCGTCGTTGCCTCCGCTGCCACCCGCACGAAGGATGCCACGGACAGGTATGCCGCACTGTCGGCGAGGATGGTGGCCAGCGCCGCCGCCCCTCGCCGGGCCTCCTCGAAAAGCTCACCTGCGCGGTGGCGGGAGAGGCGCGAAAGGGATGCCTCCGCGGCTGCGATTACGAACGCGACCAGGATGCTGGCCAACGCCGCAAGGATGAGTTTGGTAACCATGGCAGGGAGGGAGGCCTCGGGGGTCAGATGACGGCGCGGCGGCCGCGGCCGGCGAGGAAGGTCAGGAGCAGGGTGCGCTGAAGCTCGAACATCTCGCGTTTTGCCTCAGGTTCGGCATGGTCGTAGCCGAGCAGGTGCAGGATGCCGTGGATCAGCAGCAGGAGGAGCTCCTCCTCGGTGGCATGACCGGCCTCGACCGCCTGTCGCCCGGCCACGGAAGGACACAGCACGATGTCACCGAGCACCCCGTCGGCCGGTTCCTGGCCGTCTCGCCCCGGCCGAAGCTCGTCCATCGGGAAGCTCATGACGTCGGTGGGACCGGGCAGGTCCATCCACTTCCCGTGAAGGACCTCCATCACCGACTCATCGACGAGCTTGAGACACAGGTCGGCCTGTGGGTGGACCTTCATCTCGCCCATGACGTATCTGGCACAGGCCACGAGCTCCATCTCGTCGAGGGAGAACTCGCTCTCGTTAAGAACGTCGATGCTCACGGGCGTTCACCGCCTTGACCTCGGGGTGGGTCCAGCGCTCATAGGCCTCAACGATGGCCCCGACCAGGCGATGACGGACGACGTCATGGGAGTTCAGCTCAGCGAAGTGGACGTCCTCGACGCCGCCCAGGACCTCTCGGACGACCTTCAGACCCGACGGGGTGCCCGTAGGCAGGTCAATCTGCGTCACATCGCCGGTCACGACCATCTTGGACGCGAAACCCAGACGGGTCAGGAACATCTTCATCTGCTCCTGCGAGGTGTTCTGGGCCTCGTCCAGGATGATGAAGGCATCGCTGAGGGTCCGCCCCCGCATGTAGCCCAGCGGCGCCACCTCGATGGTGCCCGCAGCCAGCAGTCGCGGGATCGACTCGGGGTCGACCATGTCGTGCAGCGCGTCGTAGAGCGGTCGGAGGTAGGGGTCGATCTTGTCGTTGAGGGTGCCCGGCAGGAAGCCGAGCCGCTCGCCGGCCTCGACCGCAGGACGGGTCAGGATGATCCGGCTCACCTGCTTGTTCTGCAGGGCGGCAACCGCCTTGGCCACCGCCAGGTAGGTCTTGCCGGTTCCGGCCGGGCCGATCGCGAACACGATGGTGTTCGTGTCGATCGCGTCCACATAGTGCTTCTGGTTGACGGTCTTGGGCCGGATCGTGCGGCCACGGTTGGACACGATGTTCATCGTGAGCACGTCCGCGGGACGCTCCTTGGTCTGCGCGCGCAACATGGAGGCCGAGCGTTCGACCGCATCGCGGTTCAGCGGCTGGCCGGTTGCCAGGACGACGAGCAGCTCGTCGATCAGCCGCTCGAGAAGGGCCACTTCGGCGGCAGCACCAGAGACGTGGAACTCGTTGCCGCGCACCAGAATGTCCAGATGCGGGAAGGAGTGCTCCATTGCGCGTAACAACTCGTCACTCGGCCCGAGGAGCGTCACCATGGACAGCTCTGGTGGAAGGACGATGGTGTGATTCGGGGAGTCTTCAGTCATCTTGAGCCCAGTCTACGTGGCTTCTCAACCCGGCGGCCAGGTCATTGGCCGGCCCCCCAGCACGTGCACATGCGCATGGAACACGCTCTGCTGCGCCAGGGCACCGGTGTTGAACACGCTTCGGTACCCGGCTCCCAGGCCCTCCTGGGTCGCGACGAGGCCAACCGCATCGACGAGCGCCACGAGCGCGTGCGGCGATGACGCACCGAGCGCGACGACATCGGGCTGATGCTCCTTGGGTATCACCAGCACGTGCGTGGGCGCCTGCGGCTCGACGTCGCGAAACGCCAGCGTCGTGGCCGTCTCGTGGATGATGTCGGCCGGGATCTCGCGGGCGATGATCTTGCAGAACACGCAGCCTCTCGCCGCCTCAGCCTGGTCGTTGCTCATGGGACGAGGGTAGCGGCGCGTCAACCGCGTAATGCAGCCCCGCGTCATACAAGCGTGAGAATGTTGACCGTGACCGAACGGGGGGAGAGCAGCTCTCCGGTCCGGGGGTGGGACGCCGATTCGGCCCTCACCCAGCTGTATGCCGCCCACTGGCAGTCACTGGTGCGCCTCTCGTGGCTGTTGGTCAGGGACCAGCAGGTGGCCGAGGAGACGGTGCAGGACGCGTTCGTGGCCATGCACTCCCGCTGGTCCCAGCTGCGGGACCAGGATCGGGCGTTGGCCTACCTCCGGCGTTGTGTCGTCAACAGCTCGCGCTCGGCCCTGCGTCACCGCGCCGTCGAGAACCGCTATCTGAAGGCCGAGACCAGCGCCCGAACCGCCTACGGAACAACTACGGCGCCGAGCGCCGAGACCCGGGCCCTCGAGCACGCTACCGGCGACCGGCTGGTTGCTGCCCTCGCGCGACTGCCCCGGCGACAGCGAGAGGTGCTGACACTGCGCTACTTCCTTGACCTCAGCGAGGCTCAGATCGCCGATGCCCTGAGTATCTCTGCAGGCTCGGTCAAAGCTCATGCTCATCGCGGCCTGACCGGCCTGCGATCCGACGTGGAGGGCACCTCATGACCGGCAACAGCACCAACGACAGTGACTTCGAGCGCCAGCTGCGTGAAAGCCTGCGCCGGGATGCCGATCGAATCAGCCCGCGTGACAAACGAACGGAGATCCTGGCCATGGTCCACGACACACAGGTCACCCAGCACACACGGCGATGGGTCATCCCGTTGGCTGCGGCGGCGTCGGTGGCCCTCATCGGCGCCATCGCCTGGGGAGCCTCCACCCTTGGCGGCCAGCCGGTCGGACAGCAGGCGCCGGTTGCCCCTGCAGCCTCCTCATCGTCGTCACCCTCGGCCGCTTCATCGTCCCCTGCGACTGGTGCCACCTCCCCGGTGGCGCTTCCGGCATACTTCGTTGGCGCCAGCTCCGGGACAGGCGACCGGTTCGGCCTGTACCGGGAGTTCGTCAAGGCCTCCGTTCCCGTGGGTACCACGCCGGCGCAGAAAGCCAAGGCGGCGCTCGCGGTGGCGATGAACGCCCAGGCGTTCACCAACCTCGAGCCCTACATCCAGCCCTGGTCAGGTACATCGGTCAAGGACGTCACCATGACGCCGAACCTGATCACCATCACCCTGAGTGGCTCTGGCGCGAGCGGCTTCACCAAGGAGCAGACCAAGCTCGCGGTGCAGGAGCTCGTGTGGACGGCCCAGGCGGCAGTTGGGCAAGGGACGATTCCGGTAAAGTTCATGATCACTGACGGTTCCTCGACGTTGTTCGGGACCTACCCCACCTCACAGACCTACAACCGTCCGGCCAAGGACCTGCAGTACCAGGACCTTGCGCCAATCTGGATCACAGCACCCGATCGCGGCCACGTGTACAAGGCCGGCGCATCCGTGGTGGTCACCGGAGAGTCCTGCGCCTTCGAGGCCACGACCCAGTGGCAGCTGAAGAAGAGCGGGACTGCTGTCAGGTCCGGAACGACAACTGCGTCCAGCGGTTGCCCGACGCGAGGTACATGGACCGTTAACCTGGGTGCGCTCGCCTCTGGCGACTACACCTTCCGGATGTTCGAGATCAGCATGCAGGACGGAAAAGGCATCGTCGCAGAGACGTCAAAGCCCTTCACTGTCAGGTAGTTTCGCAAGGTCAGCGTTCAACGGGCTCAGCGTTCAACAGGCTCAGCGCCAGCGACCGGCTGCACTCATCACCGCGAGTGCGGCCGGTCCGGCGCTGGATGAACGCAGGACGCTAGAGCCCAACCGCAATGCCACCGCTCCCGCGTCGACGAACGCGCCGAGCTCGTCCGGACTGATCCCACCCTCGGGACCCACGATGAGCACAACATCCCCGGACGGCGGCAGCCCGAGCCCGGCCAGGGGCGATGCCGCCTCCTCGTGAAGGACCAGCGCAAGGGCGGCCCCTTCGATCCGATGTATGACGGCCGCGTGGTTCGCGGGCGGGCTCACC
>DATCQG010000241.1:0-5804 GCA_036569625.1 Dermatophilaceae bacterium
GGCGGTCGGCATCCGTCAGGCCATGGCATTTCCGCTGGTGCTGAGCCTGGTCCTCGTGGCTCTGTCCCGTGTCCTGTCTCGCACGGAGCCGTGGGAGGATGGAGGACGGCCTGCGTCCTTGGCCATCCCCGAGTCGCCGAGAATCCTGAGGTAGCCCGCCCGTGTCACCGATGGCCCGCAACGCCTTGCAGCCGCATGCGACGCCGCCGAGCCTCATTCGTAACTTCTGCATCATCGCCCACATCGACCACGGCAAGTCGACCCTGGCTGACCGGATGTTGCAGATCACGGGGGTCGTGGATCCCCGGGCGATGCGTGCGCAGTACCTCGACCGCATGGACATCGAGCGCGAGCGCGGCATCACCATCAAGTCCCAGGCCGTGCGGATGCCCTGGGAGGTCGACGATGTCACCTACTGCCTGAACATGATCGACACGCCGGGTCACGTCGACTTCACCTACGAGGTATCGCGATCGCTCGCTGCCTGCGAGGGAGCGGTGCTGCTCGTGGACGCCGCCCAGGGGATCGAGGCCCAGACCTTGGCCAACCTCTATCTGGCGATGGAGAAGGACCTCACGATCATCCCCGTCCTGAACAAGATCGACCTGCCCGCTGCCCAGCCCGAGAAGTATGCCGAGGAGCTCGCCGGCCTGATCGGCTGTGAGCCCGAGGACTGCCTCATGGTGTCGGGCAAGACCGGAGACGGTGTCGAGCCGCTCTTGAACCAGATCGTGCTGGACGTACCTTCACCGGTGGGCGACCCCGACGCACCTGCCAGGGCGATGATTTTCGACTCGGTCTATGACACGTACCGCGGGGTCGTGACGTATGTGCGCGTCGTGGACGGCAACCTCAACCCGCGCGAGAAGATCGTGATGATGTCGACCAAGGCGACGCACGAGCTCCTCGAGATCGGTGTCATCTCACCGGAGCCGGTGGTCTCCGACGGGTTGGGCGTCGGCGAGGTGGGCTACCTGATCACCGGGGTCAAGGACGTTCGCCAGTCGCGTGTCGGCGACACGGTCACCAACGCGTCCAAGCCGGCGACTAAGGATCTTGGGGGCTACCGCGACCCGAAGCCGATGGTGTTCTCGGGTTTGTACCCCATCGACGGCTCGGCCTACCCCGATCTTCGCGACGCCCTGGACCGGCTCAAGCTCAACGACGCCGCCCTCATCTACGAGCCGGAGACGTCGGCTGCGCTGGGTTTCGGGTTCCGGGTCGGATTCCTCGGCATGCTGCACCTGGAGATCGTGCGGGAACGGCTCGAGCGTGAGTTCGACCTCGACCTGATCTCGACGCTGCCCAACGTGGTCTACACGGTCAGGCTCGACGACCGCAAGGTCATCACGGTGACCAACCCCAGTGAGTTCCCGGACGGCAAGATCGCCGAGATCAGCGAGCCGGTGGTGCGTGCGTCGATCCTGGCGCCGAGCGAGTTCATCGGTGCCGTCATGGAGCTGTGCCAGACCCGGCGCGGCACCCTGCTCGGCATGGACTACCTCTCCGAGGAACGCGTCGAGATGCGCTACACGCTCCCGCTGGCCGAGATCGTGTTCGACTTCTTCGACCAGCTGAAGTCGAAGACGCGCGGATACGCCTCTCTCGACTACGAACCCTCAGGCGAGCAGACAGCGGACCTGGTCAAGGTCGACATCCTGCTCCAGGGCGAGCCTGTCGACGCGTTCAGCTCGATCGTGCACAAGGACAAGGCGTACGCCTACGGGGTCATGATGGCGGCCAAGCTGCGTGTTCTCATCCCGCGCCAGCAGTTCGAGGTGCCGATCCAGGCTGCTATCGGCGCCCGCATCATTGCCCGCGAGACCATCCGAGCGATGCGCAAGGATGTTCTCGCCAAGTGCTATGGCGGTGACATCTCCCGTAAGCGCAAGCTGCTCGAGAAGCAGAAGGAGGGCAAGAAGCGGATGAAGATGGTCGGCCGCGTCGAGGTGCCCCAGGAGGCTTTCATCGCTGCCCTGTCCAACGATGCGGCGTCCGGCGGGGACCGGACCAAGAAGTAGCCCGTCCCATGGAGCTCACAGTTGCCCCGTTCCAGCGCCGGACGGTCTCGTTCGTCCGGCGCGAGAGCCCGCTCGGTCCAGATGTGCAGCGCGCTTGGGACGACAACTACGAGAGCTTGGTCATCGACGTGCCCCGGACCGAGGCGTCGATGTCGGTGGCACACGGATTCGAGCTAGACGCGGCGCGCGAGTTCGGCAGGGTGGCTCCGCTGGTCGTCGAGATCGGCTCGGGTACAGGTGACGCTGTCGTCCATGGCGCCCAGGCCAGACCGGGCACCAACTTCCTTGCCGTTGAGGTCTATGCCACTGGTCTGGCCGCGACGGTTACCAAGATCGTCCATCACAACCTGACGAACGTCCGGCTGGTGCACGCGGACGCGGTGCAGGTGCTCGAGCACATGCTGAGACCACAGAGCATTGCCGAGCTCTGGATCTTCTTCGCCGATCCCTGGCACAAGAACCGCCACCACAAGCGCCGGCTGGTCAATCCGGCTTTCGCCGAGCTCGTGGCGTCCCGGCTCGCCCCCGGAGGGATGCTGCGGCTGGCGACCGACTGGGTGGACTACGCGATCCAGATGCGCGACGTCCTGGCCGCTTGTGACTTGTTGACCAACCCTCATGCCGACATGGCGGCCGACCCATGCACCGGCGGTCGTAACGGCTTCGCTCCCCGATTCGCAGGCCGGGCTATGACCCGTTTCGAACGGAAGGGACTCGAGTCCGGGCGTGCCATCTACGACCTCGAGCTCCGCCGGGGCTAGTCAGAACGGCGGCTCGCCAGTGAGGCGTGCCTTCCAGGCAGGTTCTGGGGGTTGATGGTGGGCGGAGGCATAGGTGTATTGCGTTGGTGGTGGTTTGGCGGGGGCCAGGGCTTCTGCCCAGGCGATTTCCTCGAAGATGGTGAAGTGTCCGGGCAGGGGGATCTCGGGGTTGATCACCGGCGCGAGTCGGCGACCCAGGTGTGCTTCCAGGGTTGAGGTGTCGACCGGGAGGTTGTCGGGGTGGTCGTAGATGTAGGGGTAGGTGGTGAAGGTCCGCCCGGTGGCCGTGGTCCAGGTCAGTGTTCCGTCCACGGATTGTTCGCTGTCCCAGAACTTGGTGGTCTTGAGGTTATGGTGGCCTCGGTGGAGGCCGGCGAGGTTGGTTTCGGCGGTGGGCCCGCCGGTGTCGCCGGGCTTCCACTCCTTGGTGTGGTCGTGGTCGCAGCGGTCAGCGGGGATTTGGCAGCCCGGAGCCCGGCATGTGGCGTCTCGGGCGTTGACCTGTTCGGCCATGCCGGCGGGGACCTTGTAGCTGACCGCGGAGACTTCGATGGCCCGCCCGGTGATCGGGTCGGTCACCAGGCGTTTCCAGATCGAACCGGCTTGTAGGGCCAGTTCTCGGGCCTGCTGGCCGGGCAGGTCGCCCCAGCCGGCCAGGTGCCCGACGCCCTGGTCGATACCCAGGATTGTGGGCAGCGAGGTGATGAGCTGGACGAGTGCGGCCGGTGGTTCGCCCAGCTGGGTGAAGGTCGGGTCGGACGGGATCCAGCCTCGCATGAGCAGGTCGGTGGCGACGTCGGCTCGCAGCTGGTCGAGGTTCCGGGCGTCACCGCAGGTGCGGAGCCGGCGGGCGATCGTGTCGACCCGTCCCTGGGCTGCAGCGATCCGCGGCCCGTCGCCGCTGATCAGGATCAGCCCGGTCCCATCGCGTTGGGGTTGGGTCGAGAGCCGGCGGCCGGCCACGGCCTGGGTGTGGCTGCGTTCGGCTTCACCGATAAGGCCGTGGTGCAGCACCAGCTGCCGGTGCAGCCGGGCCCGGAACGTGGCCTCCGACAGTGGTGCCATCCCCGGCAGAGGCACCCCGTCGGGGCCGGTCAACGGGGCCAGGACCCGGGAGCCGATCGCGGCCGCGGTGGGCCCGTTCAGGTGTTTGGTGGCCTCAGCCAGTGTTATCGCCCGGGCAAGGGTGACCCGGCCCAGGCCCATCGCCTCACGCAAAGCTCCCACCCGTTCGGGTTCGCAGGCGGTCAGCCACACCCGGCGCTGGCACGCGGTGATCGGCAGTCCGGTGACCAGCTGGATCTCACGCGCGGCCGCGGATCGACACCAGCGGTAGAAGAGCCGCCATGTCCGCGAGCTGCGACCCTCGGGGACCTGGTGGGCGAAGTCGGTTTCGATCTCGGTGACCATCACCGCGGTTGCATCCAAGGAGATCGAGTCGGCCCACGCCTTCACAGCCTCGGCGGCCTCGACCACAGCCAAGGCCTGGTCACTGCTGACTCCCGACAGCCCATCCGGTCGGGCCGCTCCCAGCACCCGCTCGAACTGCGCCGCCATGTCTGGCGCAAGCCCAGTGGCGGCCAGGGCTGTGGACAGAACCGGTGGACGGGCAGTGCCGGCCGCCGACTGGTCCGGAGGGGGCGCGGGAGCGGCCGACGGGCTCGTCATACCTGCCATGTCCCCTCCTCGGTTTCTCAGTCAATTCGAACTGGTGTTCTAATGATACGGTCCTTCGCTGATCGAGTCAAGGCCACGCGTCGACTCATCAAGAGTGCGCGCTTGGGTGGGGTCGTTGACTGATCGAGAAGGGCTGGTCAAACCTGAACTGAGGTGCGCGCGCCTTACTAGCGCTGGTCGCCGGAGCCAGCTAGTCAGGGACGTGGCAGACGGCCTCGACATTGTTGCCGTCGGGGTCGCGGACGAACGCGCCGTAGTACGACTCGGAGTACTCGGGGAAGACCCGTGGCGCGTGCAAGACCTCGGCGCCACCTGCCACGGCCGCATCGAAGAAGGCGCGCACCGCTTGCCGTGAGGGTGCGATGAAGGCAATGTGCGACTCACGGAAGCCCTCGCCGTTCTCGTGGCCACCCAGCCAGAAGTCCGGGAACTCTGTGCCGTAGCCGATGACCTGGCCAAAGTCCATCACCCGCCGTCCACCGAGGGGAGCCAGCACGGCGTCGTAGAAGTTGGCGCTGGCAGCGAGGTCTGAGCACTGGATCGAAAGGTGATCAAGCATGGACCAATTATCGCCCCTCTGCCCTCTTCTGCGCGAGAGCCTGGCCTCACCTGTGCAGGAGTCTGGGGCCGCGAGTCTCGCTGGGAACAAACAGGGCCCGACAAAGGTGTAGGCCCCGGGGAGTATGAGTCTCCGGGGCCTACGGTTGATCATCCACGGTGTAGGTCGATGATCTCACGGTGGTTCGCTGGTTCTCTCCGCACGCAACACCCGGCGGTTCCAGCAGGCAAGCCCACTGATCAAGAACCTCGATCTCCAGCCGATCCCGCTCCCGTTTCCGGGGGCGTAAACAGATTTCTACGCGCTCTTCGGGCAGCCCGCAAGGGTTCTGGCAAACAACTTTCACGGAACCGGCGTGTCGGCCTCGACACGCCGGTTCATCGTGTGAGACGGACCGGAATTTGACTTGAGTTCTGCTCAAATCTTCTTGGCGTCAAGATATTTTCGGCGCCTGGGCCATTCGCACCCGGGAACGCGACGGAGTGCTGACCCACTCCGGCTGAGTCCTGCGAGGATGGACGTATGCCGAGTGCCTTGCCCGAGGGCGAACCTGCCCCGCCGTCCGGGGAACTTCCCCAGTACGCGCTGAAGGCGTTGGGATCAGGGTCTTTTGGTGTCTACGTCCACGTACCGTTCTGCACGGTACGTTGCGGCTACTGCGACTTCAACACATACACGCTCACGGAGCTGGGCGTGGACGGTGCCAGCCTTGGGACCTATGCCGACGCCGCCCTGAGCGAGCTGGACCTTGCTAGGCGGGTGCTGGGCCCCACAGCTCCGCCGGTC
>DATCQG010000242.1:0-5621 GCA_036569625.1 Dermatophilaceae bacterium
CGCAAACCTAGGGACGGTGCATACTTCAGGCTCGCAAACCTCGGGATGGTGCCGGCGGCACATTGGTGTCTCGGCCGTTCGGACCCCACCGTGTCTGAGAATCTGTGACTCGTCTGCCCGACAGAATCCCTAGGTTTGGCCTGATCCGAGCAACACAATCCCTAGGTTTGGCCTGATCAGGCCAGCACAATCCCTAGGTTTGGCGTCATCAGTCCTGGTCAGGGGACTGAGTGGTGAGCTCCTTGGCAACCAGCTCGGCGATCTGAGCGGTGTTGAGTGCTGCGCCCTTGCGCAGGTTGTCACCGCAGACGAACAGGTCGATCGAGTTGGGGAAGTCCAGCGATTGGCGGATCCGTCCGACGAAGGTCGGGTCGGAACCCACAACATCGGCAGGCGTAGGCCACTCACCCGCGGCCGGGTCGTCCAGCACGACGACTGACGGCGCCTGGACCAGGGCCTGGCGAGCGTCATCGGCGGTCAGAGACTTCTCAAAGACCGCATGCACCGCCAGCGAGTGGGTCGTGATGACCGGGACGCGCACGCAGGTCGCCGAGACCTTGAGGTCCGGGATGCCCAGGATCTTGCGCGACTCGCTGCGAACCTTGAGCTCCTCCGAGCTCCACCCGTCCTCCTTGAGCGAGCCGGCCCATGGCACGACGTTGAGAGCAAGTGGCGCGGGGAAGGGTGAGTCCTCGCCCAGCTTGTCGTTGACCGCTGCGCGCACGTTGCCCGCATGCTGGCCTGCTTCGCGGTTGCCGGCAAGCACGGCGACCTCGTCATAAAGACGATCGATGCCGGGCTGACCCGCACCCGAGGCAGCTTGGTACGAGGCAACCACGAGCTCCTTGAGACCCCAGCCGGCGTGGAGGGTACCAATGGCGTCCATCATTGTCAGGGTCGTGCAGTTGGGGTTGCTGATGATCCCCTTGGGCCGATTACGGACCTGTGCCGGGTTGACCTCGGGCACGACCAGCGGCACGTCGGGGTCCATCCGGAAAGCACCGGAGTTGTCGACCGCGACAACCCCGCGCGACACCGCGATCGGAGCCCACTTCGCCGAGATCTCGTCAGGCACGTCGAACATCGCGACGTCGACCCCGTCGAAGACCTCGGGGGTGAGCGCCTGGACCACAAGATCCTCACCCCTGACCTTGAGGACCTTGCCGGCTGAACGCTCGGAGGCAACGAGGCGGATCTCTCCCCAGACGTCCTCGCGCTGGCTGAGGATGCTGAGCATGACAGTGCCGACCGCGCCGGTCGCGCCAACAACAGCCAGCGTGGGCTTGTGAGTGCTCATCGTCCGGTACCTCCGTAGACCACGGCTTCGCCGTTGGCCGAGTCAAGACCAAAGGCCGTGTGCACAGCGCGTACTGCGTCGTCGAGCTGGTCGTCCCGGGTGACGACCGAGACCCGGATCTCCGAGGTGGAGATCATCTCGATGTTGATGCCCGCATCGGCGAGCGCCTTGAAGAGCGTGGCGGACACGCCGGGGTGTGATCGCATGCCGGCACCGACGAGCGAGAGCTTGCCGATGTGGTCGTCATACAGCAGCGAGGCGAAGCCGACCTTGGGCTGGATGCGCTTGAGCGCCTGGACGCCGACCTGGCCGTCGGACTGGGGCAACGTGAAGGAGATGTCGGTCAGGCCTGTCTCCACCGCCGAGACGTTCTGGACGATCATGTCGATATTGATCTCGGCATCGGCGCAGGCCTGGAAGATCTCGGCCGCGGTGCCGGGGTGGTCCGGCACGCCGACGACCGTGATCTTGGCTTCGCTGCGGTCGTGTGCGACGCCGGCAATGATCGGGGCTTCCACGGTGTCTCCTTGTTCATCGGACGGTTGGGTGACGACCAGGGTGCCCTCACGGTAGGAGAACGAGGACCTGACGTGGATCGGCATGTCGAAGCGCCGTGCGTACTCGACGCATCTCAGGTGCAGGATCTTTGCCCCGCAGGCCGCCATCTCGAGCATCTCCTCGTTGGAGATCCGGTCTATCTTCCGGGCGGTGTGGACAATCCTTGGGTCGGCGGTGAAGATCCCATCGACGTCGGTGTAGATCTCGCAGATATCGGCATGCAGCGCGGCAGCAAGAGCCACTGCTGTCGTGTCCGAGCCGCCACGGCCCAGCGTGGTGATGTCCTTGCTGTCCGCGCTGACCCCCTGGAAGCCGGCCACGATAGCGATGTCGCCGTTGTCCAGCGCGCCCTTGATGCGACCCGGCGTGACGTCGATGATGCGCGCCTTGCCGTGGGAAGAGTCGGTGATGACCCCGGCCTGCGACCCGGTGAATGAACGCGCGGTGTGGCCAAGATTGGCGATCGCCATAGCCACCAACGACATCGAGATCCGCTCGCCAGCCGTCAGGAGCATGTCCATCTCGCGGGCGGGCGGCAACGGGCTGATCTGTTGGGCCAGGTCGAGCAGCCCGTCGGTCGTGTCGCCCATGGCAGAGACCACCACGCACACTTCGTTGCCGGCCTTGCGTGTCTCAACGATCCGCCGCGCAACGCGCTTGATGCTGTCGGCGTCGGTCAGCGACGACCCGCCGTACTTCTGGACGACCAAGCTCACAATGAGGCTCCGGTTGACGTGGACAGCGGGAAAGGGCCAGTTTACGTGGTGCTCACCTACCCCGAACGGCCCGGAGGTATGCCGAGACGTTCCTTGCTGCCTGCAGTCTGACCGTGGATCACAGGGAGACGACCAGCGGGGTCAGCATGATGTCCGGCAGGTCGCGCTGAACGGACTGCAACCGCCAGCGGTCGCTGAATACGGCTAGCAGCACACCGTCGCTGCGGGTGAGCACCTCGACGGCACGTTGACCGCTCAGCTGCTCGCGGCCCTCATCATCGGTGCGACGAGCCAGCGAGTACTCCAGTCGGTCGAGCGAGATGGGCGAGTTGAACTCGCCGGCCATCCGATGCTCGGCGACCTCGAACTGCATGGGACCAACCGCGGCCAGGACCGGCGCCTGGTCACCTCGCAGGTCCGAGCGCAGCACCTGAACGACACCCTCGTGGTCAAGCTGCTCGATACCGCGCCGGAACTGCTTGTACCGGCTGGAGTCCTTGGCACGCGCCACCGCGAAGTGTTCCGGGGAGAAGGACGGGATCGGTGGGAACGTGACCGGCTCCTCGACGTAGAGAGTGTCACCCACCCGAAGGGCGTTGGCGTTGACCAGACCCACCACGTCGCCAGGAAACGCGATGTCAAGGCTGGTGCGTTCGCGACCCATGACGTGCTGGGCGTACTTGGTGGCGAACGGGCGGTTGGTCCCTGAGTGGGTGACGACCATGCCGCGTTCGAAGATGCCCGAGCAGATGCGGATGAAGGCGAGGCGGTCGCGGTGAGCGACGTTCATGCCGGCTTGGATCTTGAACACGAATGCACTGAAGGGAGAGTCGATCTCACGCAGTTGGCCATCGGCGTCAGGCCGGGCGCCCGGGGCCGGAGCCAGGTCGACCAGGGTGTCGAGCAGGAAGCGGACCCCGAAGTTGAGGACTGCCGAACCGAACATCACAGGCGTGCTCGTGGCCGCCAGGAACCCTTCGGGATCGTGACCGGCCCCAGTCGCCACGATCAGGTCGCTCTCCTCGACCGCTCGCAACCAGGTCTCCCCGTCAAGGGCTTCGGCGGCCTCGGCGCTGAGGTGAGCCTCAGGAGCCACCGTCGCCCCGCCGTCGGTCCGGGTGAACTTGAGGTACTCCCCCGTCAACATGTCCAGCACGCCACGGAAGTCGCCGGCGATGCCCACGGGCCAGTTCAGCGGTGCCGGCTGCAGCCCCGTCCGCTCGCTGATCTCGTCCATCAGGTCGAGGGCTTCACGGCCCGGGCGGTCCCACTTGTTGATGACGGTGATGATCGGGATGTTGCGATGTTTACAGACCTCGAACAGCTTCATGGTCTGGACCTCGAGACCCTTGGCCGCGTCCACGAGCATGACGGCCGCGTCGACGGCCGACAGCACCCGGTAGGTGTCCTCGGAGAAGTCGGCGTGCCCGGGGGTGTCGACCAGGTTGATCACGGTGTCGCGGTAGGTGAACTGCAACGCGGCCGACGTGATCGAGATACCTCGCTCGCGCTCGATGTCCATCCAGTCCGACACCGTGCCACCGCGACCGTCCTTGCCGTTCACCGCTCCTGCGTGCGACAGAACGTGGGCGTGAAGGGCCAGGGCTTCGGTGAGGGTCGACTTGCCGGCGTCCGGGTGACTGATGACGGCGAACGAACGTCGCCTTCTGGCCTGCGCAACCACCACAGGAGTCGCCGTGCGCCCGGTGGCCCCCGAGACTGTTGTGCGGCCCGTCACTGGCACCGTGCTCGTCGTACTCATCGGGGTCAATGTTACGTGCCCAGATCGTGACCGCCGACGCGCGACGAAAATCCGCTCCCGAGATGGTCAGGCCGCTACATTCTTGGCACAGCAACATTTTCAGGCTTGCGACATCTCCGCAGGGACGAGGGGCAGTACCCATGGACGCGAAAGCCGGAATCGAGGTCACGGGAGTACGGCGGGCCTTCGGGTCGGTTCTCGCAGTCGATCACATCGACCTGCAGGCTCGTCCCGGTGAGGTAACAGCGCTTGTCGGCCCCAATGGCGCTGGCAAGACAACCCTCCTGCTCATGCTGGCCACGCTGCTTGCTCCTGACGCCGGCTCGATCCGCATCGGCGGGATCGATCCCGTTGCCGCCCCACGCGAGGTGAGGGCGACCATGGGCTGGATGCCGGACGGGTTCGGCACCTGGGACGCGCTCACGGTGCGCGAGGTGCTCGAGACCGTTGCGGCGGCCTACCTGATCGCTCCCGGCCCGGCCCGCATCAGGGCCGCCGAGCTGCTCGACCTGGTCCACCTCGGCGACCTGGCCGATCGACCGGCGCGCGTGCTTTCCCGCGGACAGAAGCAGCGCCTCGGCCTGGCCAGGGCACTGGTCCACAGCCCCAACATCCTGCTGCTGGACGAACCCGCATCCGGCCTCGACCCGCGCAGCCGGATCGAGCTGCGGGACATCCTGCGCCAGCTGGCCGCGTCGGGTGCGACCCTCCTTGTCTCGAGCCACATCCTCACCGAGCTTCAGGAGATCGCCGACCGAGCCGTCATCGTGGCCCGTGGTCGCAGCGTCGCGACGCAGGACCTCAACTCCGACTCCGGCTCAACGCAGACCGTCTCGAAGTGGCGGGTCACCTCGCTCGACCCTCCTCGCCTGATGGCCGCGCTCGCCCACCATGGTGTCACCACACAACCACTGGCCGACGCTGTCGACGTCGAGGTCGCCGGCGACATTGCCGCGTCCGAGCTGCTCGCCCAGCTGGTCGGCGACGGCATTCCGATCACCGCCTTCGCTCCCAGCTATGGTGCGCTGGAGACGGCCTACCTGGCAGCGACGGAGGACCGGCAATGAGCCTGCAGGGAGTCAGGACGATTGCTGTCCTGGAGCTGAGGCAACGGCTGCGTACGTCACGCTGGCCCGTGGTCCTTGGTATCTGGTTCCTGATCATCGGTGCCGTCGCGGGGCTGACGTGGTGGGCCGTGAACAACCAGCCGGGCGACCGCGGCACGACGCTGTATGACGTGGTGCTCTTCTTCGTGCTCGGCCTGGGCATGTTGGTGGTCCCATCCCTG
>DATCQG010000243.1:0-8127 GCA_036569625.1 Dermatophilaceae bacterium
CTGGACTTCGAGTCCGTGGCGGCCGCCGGGTCGATGCTCGGAACGCGTGCTCTACAGATCTTCGACGAGACGGTGTCCGTGGTCCGGGCCGTCTCGCGCTGGACGGACTTCTACGCGCACGAGTCCTGCGGCAAGTGCACGCCGTGTCGTGAGGGCACGTTCTGGCTCAAACAGATCATGGAGCGCCTGGAACACGGCAAGGGCACGCAGGACGACATCGACAAGCTCCTGGACATCTGCAGCAACATCTTCGGCCGCTCGTTCTGCCCGCTGGCGGACGGGGCGATCAGTCCGATCACGTCTGCGGTGAAGTACTTCCGCAAGGAGTTCGAGGCCGGCATGCACACCCCAGCCGATGAGCTGTTCCCCCCAGGAGCCTCCACGCTGTTCGCGAAGGAGAACGTATCCGCATGACCGTCACCACATCGCCCGCCGCCGGCGGCAACTCTGTGAGCTCCGGCGACAACGCGGAAATCCCCACCGATCCCCACCTGGTCAACATGACCATTGACGGGGTGGTTGTCAGCGTCCCCAAGGGCACCTTGGTGATCCGGGCCGCCGAGCTGATCGGCATACAGATCCCGCGGTTCTGCGACCACCCGCTGCTCGAGCCCGTGGGTGCCTGCCGTCAGTGCATGGTCGAGATCGCGACCCCCGGCCCCGACGGCTCGCTGCGGCCCATGCCCAAGCCGATGACCTCGTGCACCACAACGGTCAGCGAGGGCATGCAGGTCAAGACTCAGTACACCTCGCCGATGGCGGACAAGGCCCAACGCGGCTTGATGGAGTTCCTGCTGATCAACCACCCGCTGGACTGCCCGGTCTGCGACAAGGGCGGCGAGTGCCCCCTGCAGAACCAGGCCATGTCAACCGGTCGAACCACAAGCCGTTTCGAGGACACGAAGCGCACCTACCCCAAGCCGGTCAAGATCTCCCCCCAGGTGCTGCTCGACCGCGAACGCTGTGTCCTTTGCGCCCGCTGCACCCGTTTCGCCGACCAGATCGCTGGCGACCCGTTCATCGCACTGGTCGAGCGTGGCGCCCTGCAACAGATCGGCATCTTCCAACAGAAGCCGTTCGGCTCCTACTTCTCCGGCAACACCATTCAGATCTGCCCGGTCGGGGCGCTGACCGGCGCGGCCTACCGCTTTCGCGCACGTCCTTTCGACCTCATCTCCACCCCGAGCGTGTGCGAGCACTGTGCCAGCGGCTGTGCGACGCGCACGGATCACCGTCGGGGCAAGGTCCTGCGCCGGATGGCCGGCGACGACCCGGCCGTCAACGAGGAGTGGAACTGCGACAAGGGTCGCTGGGCCTTCACCTACGCCACCGGCACCGACAGGATTACCGAGCCCCTCGTGCGTGACGAGAACGGCAACCTGCAGGTCGCGGCCTGGCCCGAGGCCCTGGACGCTGCCGCCCGTGGCTTGCTCGCCGCCCGTGATGCGAAGGGCGTCGGCGTGCTCGTGGGCGGTCGGGTGTCGGCCGAGGATGCCTACGCCTACAGCAAGTTTGCCCGAATCGCCTTGCAGACCAACGACATCGACTTCCGCGCGCGACCTCACTCGGTCGAGGAGGCCGAGTTCCTGGCCAGCCACGTCGTGGCCACCGGCCCGTCCGGTGACACTCACGGCGGGTCCGTGACCTATGCCGAGATCGAAGCCGCCACAACGGTGCTGCTCGTGGGCTTCGAGCCCGAGGACGAGTCGCCGATCGTCTTCCTTCGACTGCGCAAGGCCGTTCGCAAGAACCGGACCGCTGTATTCGCGGTCGCGCCCCTGGCGTCCCGTGGGCTGGACAAGCTCGGCGGAACAGTGATCAGCGCAGCTCCCGGCACCGAGACCGAGGTCCTGCAGGCGCTGATCGACGGCGTTACGGGGCAAGGCGAGCTGGCCATTGGGCTCACCGCGACCATCGCCGCTGCTTCCGCTGGACTTGCAGCCCCCGGCGCCGTGATTCTGGTCGGCGAGAGACTTGCGACAGTCCCTGGCGGGCTTTCCGGCGCTGCGGCGCTGGCGTCGTCCACCGGCGCAAGGCTGGCATGGATTCCCCGGCGCGCAGGAGAGCGTGGCGCGCTCGAGAGTGGGGCGTTGCCCAACCTGCTGCCGGGAGGTCGCCCGGTCACCGAGTCCAGGGCTCGCGCCGAGGTCGGTGCGGCCTGGGACGTCATCGGACTGCCCGAGAAGGTCGGCCGGGACACGTCAGCCATCATCGCCGCGGCGGGCTCCGGCCAGCTCAGCGGTCTGTTGGTCGGCGGCGTCGACCCGGCCGATCTGGTCGGCTCCGGTGACGTGCTCGATGCCCTGACCAGGTCCTTCGTGGTTTCTCTGGAGATCCGCCGGAGCGCGGTCACAGACCTGGCGGACGTGGTTCTGCCCGTCGCAGCCCACCAGGAGAAGGCCGGAACCTTCGTCAACTGGGAGGGCCGGGTCCGGCCCTTCGAGGCGGCGCTGGCATCCAACGCGATGAGCGACCACCGTGTCCTGGACCTGATTTCCGCGCAGATAGGTGAGGCCCTCGGAGTCCGCACGCTTGAGGCGACCCGCGCCGACATGCGGGCCCTCGGTCCGTGGACCGGCTATCGGGCTGCTGCGCAGGAGGTCGAGGCGCTTGAGGTTCCATCACTGGATGCCGGGCAGGCAGTGTTGGCCACCTGGCACCACCTGCTGGACTCCGGACGGATGCAGGACGGCGAGCCGTTCCTGGCTGGCACCGCCCCCCAGGCACAGGCTCTGCTCTCGGCCACAACCGCTGCATCCGTCGGCGTGACCGACGGCGACACGGTGCGCGTCAGCGTCGGCGCGGGTGCCATCACGGTCCCGGTCGTCATCACCGACATGGCTGAGCACGTCATCTGGCTGCCAACCAACTCACCCGGATCCGCGGTGCGGCAGACGCTTGGCGTCGACGCTGGCGCCGTGGTCTCACTGACCAAGGGCGGTGCCGCATGAGCCTGATCGCTTCGCTGGCAGCAGGCGTTCAGACCGGCGTCGACACCATCGCACCGGCACTTGCCTCCATCGACAACCCTGTTGCGGACTTCAGCGACACGCCGTGGTGGCTCTCGTTGGTCAAGGCGGTGCTCGTCCTTGTCTTCCTGATCATCAACACCCTGCTCGTGATCTGGTTCGAGCGCCGTGTTATCGGCCGCATGCAGTTTCGGCCAGGACCAAACCGCGCCGGTCCCTTCGGCGTGATCCAGTCGCTGACGGACGGTCTGAAGCTGCTGCTCAAGGAAGATGTGACGCCCAAGAACGCCGACACTGTCGTGTTCTTTCTCGCGCCGATCATCGCCTGCACCATGGCGTTCATCTCCTTCGCGATCATCCCGATGGGGGCAATGGTCTCGATGTTCGGCCACCGGACGCCCTTGCAGCTGACCGACACCCCCGTGGCCGTCCTGCTGGTGCTTGCCGTTGCCGGGGTCGGTGTCTACGGCATCGTCCTGGGCGGCTGGTCCTCCGGCTCCACCTACCCGCTGCTGGGCGGCCTCCGCTCCACGGCACAGGTCATCTCCTACGAGATCGCCATGGGCCTGTCGCTGGTCGCCGTCTTCATGTACAGCGGCTCGATGTCGACCTCACAGATCGTCGCCTCGCAGAAGAGCCTGTGGTTCATTCTCCCGGCCTTCTTCTCCTTCCTGGTCTATGTGGTGACCATGGTCGGAGAGACCAACCGTCTGCCCTTCGACCTCGCCGAGGGCGAGGGCGAGCTCGGTGGTGGCTTCCACACGGAATACAGCTCGATGAAGTTCGCGATGTTCTACCTCGGTGAGTACATCAACATGTTCACCGTCTCGGCCCTGGCGACCACGATGTTCCTTGGTGGCTGGCAGGCGCCTCCCGGCATCGCCGCAATCAACGCCGGCATGTTCAACCAGGGCTGGTGGGGGCTGTTGTGGTTCGTCATCAAGCTGTGGCTCTTCATGTTCTTCTTCATCTGGCTGCGTGGCTCCTTGGTGCGCGTGCGCTACGACCAGTTCATGCGCTTCGGCTGGAAGTTCCTCATCCCGGTGACCATGCTCTGGGTCGTCGCGGTGGCCTTCATCCGCGGCGCGCAGCTGGCCTTCTTCGGTGAGAACACCCGGACTGCGACCGTGATCGTCGTGGGCGTGATCTCCGCCCTTGCCCTTGCCGTCGCCTGGGTATGGGACGGCAAGCGTGCCGCTGCCGCTGTCCCGGCCATCCGCCTCGAGGAGATCGACCCGTTCGCGGGCGGCTACCCGGTCCCGCCACTGCCCGGTCAGCGCCTGCGTGAGCAGATCCCGCAGGGTGACAGCTCGACGGCGATCGCGGCCGGCCACCCGGAACTGACCGATCAGGAGGCCACCCGTGGCTGACGAGCAGAACAAGGCGGGCTTCCTCTCCGAGCTGTTCGCACCCGTCGCCGGTTTCGGCGTCACGTTCGCAACGATGTTCCGCAAGCTCCAGACCGAGGAGTATCCCGAGGTCAAGCGTCCGACCCAGCCGCGCTACCACGGTCGCCACCAGCTCAACCGGCATCCGGACGGCCTGGAGAAATGCGTCGGTTGCGAGCTCTGTGCCTGGGCCTGCCCCGCCGACGCCATCTATGTCGAGGGTGCAGACAACGACGACAGCGAGGGGGGCGGCGGTCGGTTCTCACCCGGTGAGCGATACGGGCGCGTCTACCAGATCAACTACCTGCGCTGCATCTTCTGCGGTCTGTGTATCGAGGCCTGCCCCACGCGCGCGCTCACGATGACCAACGAGTACGAGATGGCGGCTGACACGCGCGGCAAGCTGATCTACGAGAAGAGCCAGCTGCTGGCCCCGGTGCAAGAGGGCATGGTGGCTGCGCCGCACCCGATGGTTGCCGGCATGGAGGAACGCGACTACTACCAGGGCAAGGTGGCCAAGGCCACCCCCGAGCAACGTGCGTGGGCCGACGCCCGCGATGCAGAGCTCGCCTCGGGCACTGCATCGGCGGCTGCCTCTGATGTCCCGCCTGATGTCCCGTCGATTGAGGTGGATTCACGATGACCAGCGGTGGTGAAGCAGTCCTGTTCTGGGTCCTGGCCCCGATCAGCGTACTCGGTGCCCTCGGCCTCGTCTTTGCCAGGAAGGCCGTCCATGCGGCTCTTGGCACGGCGCTGGTCATGATCAACCTGGGCGTGTTCTACATCGCCCAGAACGCGGACTTCCTCGGGATCGTCCAGATCTTCGTCTACACCGGCGCCGTCATGATGTTGTTCCTCTTCGTGCTGATGCTGGTCGGAGTCGACTCCTCCGACTCCCTGGTCGAGACGATCAAGGGCCAGAAGGTGGTCGGGTTCCTGCTCGCCCTGGGTTTGGGGACCGTGCTCATCGCGGCGATCGGCTCGGTGACGTTTGCCAGCCCCATCGGCCTGACCGTGGCCAACGCGGACGGAAACGTCTCCGGCATGGCCAACCTGATCTTCGGCAGGTACGTCTGGGTCTTCGAGGTCACCAGCGCGCTGCTCATCGTGGCAGCCCTCGCGGCCATGGTCCTGGCTCACCGCGAGCGCCTGACGCCGCGCCCGACCCAGCGTCAGTGGTCCGAGCGTCGTTTCCGCCAGGGCAAGAACCTTGCGGGGCTGCCCGCACCTGGTGTCTATGCCCGCCGTAATGCGGTCGACACCCCGGCCTTGTTGCCGGACGGCACGCCGAGCGAGCTGTCCCTGTCGCGGGTGTTCGCCGCGCGCGATCAGGTCACCAGCCCCAAGGCCTTCATCGACGCCGAGACGGCCCGCGAGCGCGAGATCGAGGAGGGAACCAACCGATGAGCCTGGTCAACTACATCTACCTGTCGACGTTGCTGTTCGCGATCGGGGCAGCCACCGTGCTGGTGCGTCGCAACGCCATCGTGGTCTTCATGGGCGTCGAGCTGATGCTGAACGCGACCAACCTGGTCTTCGTGACCTTCGCCCGCATGCACGGCTCCCTGGACGGTCAGGTCATCGCCCTTTTCGTGATGGTCGTTGCCGCCGCCGAGGTCGTCGTCGGACTAGCGATCATCATGGCTATCTTCCGTGCCCGCCGGTCCGCTTCGGTCGACGCCGCCAACCTGTTGAGAGCTGTAAGGGGCACGACATGCATCTGGTGCAACTTTCTGCTGCTCACCTGGGTCAGCTGGGTGGGCAGTCGGCAATCACGGACGCCATACAGCCGGCCTCCGGGACAGCTTCTCTCGCCTGGCTGCTGGTCGCCCTCCCGCTCCTCGGCGCGGCCATCCTGCTGTTGGGCGGACGGCGTACCAACAAGTTCGGGCCGGCGCTGGCAACCGGACTGTCCTGGGCGACGTTCGCAGTCGGTGCCCTGATCCTCATCGCGATGCTCGGTCGCTCCGGTGAGCAACGTGCACAGTCTCTGCACCTGTTCTCCTGGGTTCCCGCAGGCAGTTTCAAGGTCGACGCCGGCATGCTCGTCGACCCGCTCTCGATGGCGTTCGTCATGCTGGTCACCTTCGTGGGCTCGCTGATCCTGGTCTACTCCCTGGGTTACATGGAGCACGATCCGGACAAGCGCCGATTCTTCGCCTACCTCAACTTCTTCGTCGCCTCGATGCTCCTGCTGGTCCTGGCCGACTCCTACCTCCTGCTCTACGTGGGCTGGGAGGGCGTCGGGCTGGCGTCATACCTGCTGATCGGATTCTGGAACCACAGCCCGGCCAACGCCGCGGCGGCCAACAAGGCGTTCGTGGCCAACCGGATCGGCGACTTCGGCGTGTCGATCGCGATCATGCTCATGTTCGTCACGTTCGGCACGGTCAGCTTCGCCGGCGTCAACGCAGGGGTCGCGGGAGCCAACAAGGCCTCGCTCACGGTGATCGGCCTGATGCTGCTGCTCGGAGCCTGCGGCAAGTCGGCGCAGTTCCCGCTACAGAGCTGGCTCGGCGACGCGATGGCAGGCCCGACGCCGGTGTCCGCGCTGATCCACGCGGCGACGATGGTCACCGCGGGTGTCTACCTCATCGTTCGCAGCCACGCGATCTTCAACGCCTCGCCGACCGCGCAGACCTTCGTGGTCATCGTCGGCGCGATCACCTTGATGTTCGGCGCGATCGTCGGGTCGGCCAAGGATGACATCAAGAAGGCGCTGGCGGCTTCCACGATGAGTCAGATCGGTTACATGATGCTTGCCGCCGGCCTGGGCCCGGTCGGCTACGCCTTTGCGATCTTCCACCTGCTCAACCACGGCTTCTTCAAGGCCGGCATGTTCCTTGGTGCCGGTTCGGTCATGCACGGCATGGACGACCAGGTCAACATGCGCGGATTCGGCCGGCTGTCCGGTGCCATGAAGATCACCTGGATCACCTTCGGCGTGGGCTGGCTGGCGATCCTGGGTGTACCGCCGTTCGCAGGCTTCTGGTCCAAGGACAAGATCATCGAGGCCGCGTTCATCGGTGAGGGCTGGCGGCCGTGGATCTTCGGCTTCGCGGCGCTCATCGGCGCGGGCGTCACGGCCTTCTACATGTCGCGTCTGTTCTTCATGACCTTCCATGGCAAGAGGCGCTGGCCCAAGGAGGCGCACCCTCACGAGTCCCCAAAGACGATGACCATCCCGATGATCATCCTCGCCGTCGGCTCGGCTTTCCTGGGTCTGATCCTCGGCCCGACAGGTGCCATCCAGAGCTGGCTCGAGCCGGTCGTCGGTGTGAGCGCCGAAGGCGAGAGCCCGGTGATCGCCGTTCCCGTGCTGACCACCCTGACGCTGCTCGTTGTAGCCCTGGGCCTGGGTCTGGCCTGGATGCGCTACTGGCGGGACGAGGTTCCCGTGGTTGCGCCGGTGGGGTCGCTGCTGACGCGGGCTGCGCGCAAGGATCTCTATCAGGACGACGTCAACGAGGCGGTGCTGATGCGTCCCGGTCTGCACCTGACCCGCGCCCTGGTCTTCTTCGACAACAAGGGTGTTGACGGGGCGGTGGGCAGCCTGGCCGCTCTGGTGGGTGGTTCCTCCGGTCGACTGCGGCGGATTCAGAACGGCTTCGTGCGTTCGTACGCCCTGACGATGCTCGCCGGCGTCGTTGTCCTGCTCGGTGCCGTGTGGGTGGTGCAGTGATGTCCAACTTTCCGTGGCTGACCACGATCGGCCTGATTCCGCTGGTGGGTGCCCTCGTGGTCGCCTTCCTGCCCGCGAGCCTGGCTGA
>DATCQG010000244.1:0-8285 GCA_036569625.1 Dermatophilaceae bacterium
CTGCCAGACCCACCGGGTGTACCGCGCGCTCCAGATAAAGCTGGGTACGTCGAGGCCGCGTTGACGTGGTTTCCTTGCGCACCGGGTCCCCTGGAACCTTGTGCCAACTTAGACGACTCATCCTTGACGCTTGAGTCTAGACAAGATATCTTGTCTAAGTGCGGATCGGTGGGCCAGCGCGGAAGCATGGCCTTGTCGACGCGGACATCTGGCACGCCGTCCGCACCGCAATGCGCAGGGTCGTCATCGATGAAGACCTGACGATGCTCATCGGACCAGCCTCCGACGGAGCACTACTGGAGATCGGCATCCTCGACATCGACGGGGACGACCCGGTCGTCATACACGCCATGCCGCTACGACCGAAGTTCTACAGGTTCCTCGGATGAGGAGGTGATCACGATGCGACACACAGACGACGAGATCGAGCGGGCCGCGCGCCGGTTCGATCGGTTGGCCGACGAGCTCGACCCAGCAACCGCCGAGGTCGACCACACCGATGACCTGCGAGCGATCGCAGCCGTCTCGGAGGCGGTGCGCGCAGACGAGGCACGGCTTCGTGAGGCCGTTGAGGTCGCACGGGCACACGACAGGTCGTGGAACCAGATCGCGGTCGCGCTGGGAGTCTCCAGGCAAGCAGCCCGGCAGCGGTTCACCGACAAGACGCACGCCTGACCGACCGGATGGCCCGCTCAACGGTTATGGGCTCATCGACAGATGCCGGCTGGGCGGCATCGCTTTTGATCGGCCTCGTTGACACGACGAGCATCGTTGCGTGGGCGGATTCTGGACATACACGACTTCGACACGGTCACGCTGATCCGGTTGAGTTGACTTGATTGACGCGGCAGACGCCATCCAGCCGAGCGCTTTCGGTGTATGTAACTCCCTCGTAATGAATAGGTCATCGGTTCGATTCCGATAGGCGGCTCCACATCATCACCGCAGGTCAACGAGGGTTTACGTCCTCGATCACGGGGCCCGGTCCGACCAAGGATCGGGCCCCGCGGGTATACAAATGGACTCCACGGAGGCGATCGTGGGGTGTCCGTGCGGTTTGGCCGATTGTGACGTCACAGACGAACAGGCTGATCGCTCTTCGCATCCAGCAGGCGGCTGATCCGGTACGTACCGAATTGACCCTCGGGCAGTACACCATGCGCTGACTTCGGCTGAGCTGCGGACAGCGCCCAGTTCTGTGGCCAGGCGCGATGGGCAGCCCGCTCGAGCATCGCCATAAGGGCTCTGTTGGTCCGCGACTGAAGTCTGTCGAGGGCCAGGCGGCCATCGGGGTGATGCAGGCGATCTTGCTCTGTAGCCGATGAGCGGACGTCCTCATCATCTGGCAGCGTGCAGCGTGCAGCGAGCGGCCGACACGCCCCGGTGGCGGTGTCCTGGAGCCGGACATGACACGCCGGCTGCGTCGCGGCTGGTGAAGCCAACGATGCAAAGGAAGCACCTCGCACCTTCGTGAGTATGGTGTCGCTACGCTGGCGTCGAAGGAGAGCGAAAGATGACCGATGACACTACCCAGGTCAAATCAGAAGCCCTGACGAAAGTAAATCGTCTTGCGGTCGTCTCGATCATCTGCGCAGCAATCGCATTGGCCGGCACTTTTCGCGTCGGCGTGGTTGTGATTGCAGTTTTCGCGGTGGGCGCAGGGCACGTATCGCTTCAACAGATCAATGCTCGGCACGAGCGCGGCGCCATCCTCGCGTATATCGCCTTAGGTGTTTCGTACCTCATCGCCACCGTCGCCCTGTTCCAAGCCCTATATTTTGCGTTTGCGGTCGTGTAGTTCCGAGCCAGCCTGGCTGCCACATGGATCTTCAAGAGGAGAGAGAACTCGACTCGTGGAGGGTTCGACTTGCGAGGGTGTCGATCCTGACGTCATGGGTCCTGTCGGCCCAGGCCCAGCAAGGAACGCCCGCTCATCAGCGAGTCGCTCGCTCGTGGTCGATGAGCATGCGCTGCGAGGCGACGATGGTGTGGTGGATCAGGAGAGTCGTCTGGATGGCGGCAACACCTCCTCCCGGGTGAAACGGTCGGCAGTCGACGCCCATGGCCCGCGTGGGTTCACTCGGACGACGCGCTGACCCAGGCCGCTACCTGGTTGCGGTGTCTTCACGCGGCGGCGGCGAGCTTCCAGCCGCCAGCGGATGCGGTATGGCGTGAGGGTGGCCGCTGGGAACCCGGTCTGATCATCGGTCACAACGATTGCCGCGGTCCGCGAACGGAACTCCGGCCCTTCGAGAGTCGTCGCGATTAGAGGTCGATCGTTTCGACGGTCTCCACGATCCAGGCGACAGGATTCTGCATGACATCCTTGCCAGGGCCCAGCCAGATACGCTCCATCTTGGCCAGCAGCCCGCGTGCGTCTTCGACGGCATCGAAGTCCAAGTCGATCATCACCAGGTTTGGGTCTTCGACGGATCGAGACACTGAGTACCTTCGTACGCCCGATCCCTTCCGATCGGCGGGATCACTGTCAAAAGCCCGCTTCCAACCCTCGAAGTTCGGGACCGCATGTTGGATTCGCAGAGTCGGCATGTCGTACCTCTCATTCGCGCAGTTTGACGGCACAGTATTCGCCGAAGCCGGATTCCACCAGATCCAAACGAGGTCTCCCAGTTGGTTGGCCAGACGCTGCACCTTGACCGGCCGACCCACCACAATGGGGATCTCCATGCCAGCCATTCGAGCTTCAACATCAAGAAGAGCCTGGATTAGGATCAACTATGCAGCACAGACATCAGATATCCAGCACGACACATACTGTTGAAATGGCGCAGATAGCCGAAATAAACGACGGCCTCCGCGAACGCGAAAGCGGGCATGCGATCCCTGCATCACTCCTTGGTATCCAAGGAGTGAAACTGTCGTCCGGCAACGATGTTAACGACGAAAGTAGCCTGCCTGGGGAGGCCTTTCTCACAGGGCTCTCCTTCGACGGGCCTCCAGAGTTTCCGTATGTGCACGCGCACTTCCGAACCGATCTCAGCGATCATGGCTCGCTCGCGGTCGACCTTCACACCGACGCCTTGCGGAAACTCAGCCACCTGTTGGGCCTTCAGCACGTTTTGGGGGTAGGTATCACGGACACCGGTGTACCAATCGCCGCCAAAGATGGCACGGTCGAACGCGCGGCGCCGAAATGATGAACGTCCGCGCTGCTGGGATGACGTTGCCCCGCCGGCCGAGGACCACCACGACATCGAGATCGTTGATGATGCCGGTCAGGTATTGGCTCCTACGCGATTGCCCGAGGGACTGGACGGGGTCACCCGGTTGCACGCCATGATCGGAAACGACGCGCCCTCTGAGTGACAGCTGCTTGAACCAGACCAGGCGGCGGCCAATGTGAAGGTCAGCATTGAAACCGAACGAGGCCCGTGGGTGGCCGCGCTGGTGGGGCGGGGTACGAGGTGTTCCCGATCAACCCGATGTCGGTGGCTCGCTACCGAGAGCGGGGGGCATTCGACATCCGGGGCGAAGTCCGACACCGCCGACGCGCACCTGGCCTGGGCGTAATCCTGGCGGCCCACGGTGAATTGGCCGCATATTTTGGCCGGCAGATCCTGGGTGAGTTCGGCGACGACCCCCACCGCTACAGCGACGCGAAAGCACGAAAGAACTACGCCGCCACCTCACCAATCACCATCGCGGCCGACAGTGCCGCAACCCTCGGTCGCACCGCTGCACCCTGGACGCCGAGGTTTCGTTTCACAGTGACGCCGATCCTGCCGATTGAGGAGTCAAACGCCATCGGTGGCGAGGCAGTTGCCTTCCGCGACTCGATCGACCGGCGCAAAGGACACGACGGGTGGAGGAGCACTGGCCGAAGGGCGGGACCACGGTTCTGCCCCACGTTGAGCTGAGGGGTCACTGACCGCCCATCGACATCGGTCCGCCCATGGTCTGCCAGGCGCCGATTCCTCCGGCGAGGTCGTAGACATGCGTGAATTGGGCGGCGGCCATCTGCTCCATCGCCACGCCCGAGCGGTTCCCGCTGCGGCAGTAGACGGCGTAGGTCGTGCTCTTGTCGAGAGCCGCGATCTTCGCGGCGAAGTCAGAACCCTCGATGTCGATGTTCTTCGCTTGCGGCAGGTGTCCGCTGGCAAACTCTGCCGGGGTTCGTACGTCGAGCACGACCGTGCCGGGTGCCTTCATCGCGGTGGAGAAGTCGCTCGCGGTCAGATGAGCGCCGGCCGCTGGTGAGCTTGAGCTCGAGGGCGAGCTCGAGGAGCAGGCGCTGATACCAGTGACCGCCGCCATGGCCAGGGCGATGGCGGATATCAGGCTGGTCAAGGATCGGGTGGGGTGCATTCGCATGTGGCTGACTCCTCGTTGGGAGGGAACGGCAGGACGGACCAAGCTGCCGAGGGGCGATCAGGGCGGGTCAGAGGTTCGGGTGGACCGCCTTGAGCGTGAGCCATCCACCGGAGAGGTTGCGGGCGTCGAACCCCACACTTCGCAACACCCGGGTTGCGAGGTAGGAGCGGACGCCGCTGGCGCAGTGGACGCTCACCCCGCGCCCGTCCGCCGCCGACGCGCGAACCTCGTCCAGGCGCGCACGAAGCTCAAGGTGGGGGATGTTGAGGGCGCCGACGAGGTGGCCCCTGGCGAACTCGGATCGCGATCGCACGTCCAGCATGAGGGTCGTTGCCATGGCCTCGTCCAGATCCTGGGCCTGCCACTGCGGCATCGTCCCGTCGAGGACGTTCTGGGCCACGAACCCCAGCATGTTCACCGGGTCCTTGGCGGAGCCGTAAGGCGGTGCGTAGGCAAGCTCGAGCTCGGCGAGGTCATCGGCATCCATGCCGGCACGGATGGCCGTGGCGAGGATGTCGATGCGCTTGTCCACGCCCGCGCGGCCGACGCCTTGGGCACCCAGAAGCGTGCCATCTGGGGCGAAGCTTGCCACGAGGTGGACCGTCTCGGATCCCGGGTAGTAGCCGGCGTGGTCGCCGGGGTGGATGTGCACCACTTCGTGCTCGATCCCCGCCTTGCGAAGCGTGGCCTGGTTCGCCCCGGTGGTTGCGGCCGTGAGTCCGAAGACACGCACGATCGCCGTGCCCAGGACGGGAGCCTGGGGGGTCGTTCGACGTCCGCAGATCGAGTCGGCCGCTCGGCGACCCTGCCTGTTGGCCGGGCCGGCTAGAGGTACAGGGATCCGTGCTCCGGTGATTGCCTGGGTGACCTCCACGGCATCCCCCACCGCCCAGATGTGGGGGTCGGAGGTGCGCTGGTCCGCATCGACGCGGATCGCCCCGGTCGGACCCAGGTCCAGGCCGGCCTCGCGTGCCAGTGCGCTCGCCGGCCGCACGCCAACATTGACGATGACCAGGTCGGCGTCAAGGGTCGCGCCATCGGACAGCGAGACCGTCACGGCGCCGCCTGAGATGCCCTCGCCGGGCTCCTCGGTGAGCACGGCCGTGGCGACACTCTGCGCGGAAACGCCCAGGCGCAGGTCGACCCCGTGCGCCGCTAGCTCGTCGGCCAGGAGAGGTGCGAGCTCGGCGTCCAGGGGCGGCAGGACATGGTCGGCCAGCTCGACGAGGTGGACCTTGAGGCCGCGCGAGGTGAGAGCCTCGACCGCCTCGAGGCCGATGAATCCAGCACCGATCACGACCGCGCGCGGGGCCTGTCCGGTCTGGGTCTGCGAGGCCAGCAGCTCATCGACGCGAGCCCGCAGTGAGTCGACGTCGGGCACCGTGCGAAGGGTGTGAACGGCGGGGTGGTCCAGCCCCTCGATCGGCGGACGAACGGCCACCGCACCGGGAGAGAGCAGAAGTGCGTCGTACGCCAGGAGGTAGGTGCCCTCCTCGGCCTCGATGCTGACCTTCTGCGATGTGCTGTCGATGTCTGTCACCCGGTGACCGGTCCGCACGTCCAGGTTGAGGGATGCGGCCAGCGAGGCGGGGGTGTGCAGCAGCAGCGCATCTCGGCGGGCGATCTCGCCCGAGAGGTGGTAGGGCAGCCCGCAGTTGGCGAAGGAGACGTAGGCCCCCTGCTCGAGGACGACGATCTCGGCATCCTCGTCAAGACGGCGGGCGCGGGCCGCCGCGCTCATGCCGCCGGCGACACCTCCGACGATGACGATCCTCGTGCCGGGCGACGTCGTGGACGGCTGAGAGGTGGTGGTCATCGGCGGACCGCACCACCGGCATGCTGCCAGGCGGCCATCCCGCCGGAAAGACTTGTCGCGTCGTACCCAAGGCTGCGCAGGTGCTTGGCCGCTGTGCGTGAGCGCATTCCGCTGGCACACATCACGACGACGGGACGGCCCTGCTTGATCCGCCGCGAGGCCTTGTCGATATCGCCGAGCGGGACGTGGATGGCGCCAGGTGCATGGCCGGACTTCCATTCGCCGTTCTCCCGGACGTCGAGCAGGGTCGCACCGTCCCGAACGAGGTCGAGAGCTTGGGCGACCTTGACCTTCGAGCGGAGACGACCGTCGGCGGGCTGGCCGCCAAAGAGCTGTCGCATCCGGTCGAGGAGGGAGGGTGGGGGACTGGAGGTGGGCGAGGTGGTCAAGGTGGGCTCCGTTCGTCATCCCCAGTATACCCAAGGGGGTATTGCTTTTCCTCATCACGGAGGCGATCGCAATAATCGGGCTCGAGGATTGATGAGCCCCGAGAGCCTGAGGTGTGCCGCGCAGCGGTGGGTCGGATGATCCATCTGGGCCCTGTCGAGGTTACGAGGCGGGATCCGAACCCGCGACGTACTCGTGACTAGTCAGTGCCCGAAGCGCTGCGGAACAGGTTGGCAACGCTACAGGATGGGACCATGAGTGCATCGCAGGGCGACCGGGAGGGTGCAGCCGACGACGCGCCCTCGGACGCGGAGCAGCACGCGGCTCAGGCTCTGCTCGCCCAACGGCTCGAAGAGCTGTTCCACGGCATCCAGACCACGCTCTTCGCCCAGGAGATGGCTGCCCAGCAGCAGCTCCAGTCCATCGCCGATGTGTGGGCCGCGACCGACCGCTACCGGGTGGCAGGCCATGCCAGGGGCCGCGGCCCCGTCCCGGGCAGTTCGACAGAAGACCAGGTCGCGCCCCGGAGTGATTCGGCGAGCTAGGACGTGTCTCCCGAGAGGTGGCAAGATCTCGAAGGTGACCAGCAGACCCGCCGCGGCGCAGCACCTGCGCAACCTCGCGTGGCTGCGCCGCGTCCGCGACGGGATCGACCGGGAGTACGCGCAGCCGCTGGACGTCGAGGGGCTCGCCCGCGGCGCGCACATGTCGGCCGGACACCTCAGCCGCGAGTTCCGTCTCGCCTACGGCGAGTCGCCGTACGCTTATCTGATGACGCGGCGCATCGGGCGCGCGATGGCGCTGCTGCGTCGTGGCGACCTCAGCGTCACCGAGGCCTGCTTCGCGGTCGGCTGCTCGTCGCTGGGCACCTTCAGCACTCGCTTCACCGAGCTGGTCGGTGTGCCGCCCAGCGTCTATCGGCGCCACGCGGCGCGCGCGGCGCCGGGGATGCCGCCCTGCGTGGCGAAACAGGTGACCAGACCAATCAGGAATCGAGAAGCGCTGGCCTCCGAGCCGCAGCTATCGTGACTTCCATGGACATCACCATTCACGCGAGCTTCCTCCCGCGCAACGACCGTGACGCCTCCCTGGCCTTCTACCGCGACACCCTCGGATTCGAGGTCCGCAACGACGTCGGATACGACGGGACGCACTGGATCACGGTCGGCCCCGCCGGCCAGCCCGGCACGTCCATCGTCATGGCCACCGCCGACCTCGACGGCACCTTCGCGCGACTGCAGGCCAGCGGCGCCGAGGTTGTCCAGGAGCCGACCGAGCAGCCGTACGGCGTTCGCGACTGCGCCGTCCGCGATCCGGCGGGCAGCCTGATCCGCATCAACGAGCTGCGGTGAGCCGATCGGCGATCGCAGCCATGACCGGCACTGACGGCATCGTGGGGCGCTGAGACGATCTCATCCGTTTCAACTCGTCCTGGTTGACGGCCGAATACTATGAAAGGAAGCGAGACTTATGAAGACAATGACGTGTAAACAGTTGGGTGGACCGTGTGATTTCCAGCTTCATGGAAATACCGCCAATGAGGTTATAAAAGCGGAGGATAAGCATTTAATAGACATGGTCGCAACGGGCGATGAAACGCACAGAAGTGCTTTGAAGGAGATGCAGGGTAGGTGGAAGAATCCCTTATCAGGAATGGCGTGGTATAGGAAGACCAAGCGTGATTTTGCTGCTCTTTCCGAAGGCTGATGAGTGCCGACCCCGCTCCCGCGCTCAGCGTCGTCGCGACACC
>DATCQG010000245.1:0-2008 GCA_036569625.1 Dermatophilaceae bacterium
GATATCCGGCGAGCACAGGAGCGGGGGTCGAGGGCGTTCATACCCCCCGACCCCCGCTCCTTGTTCTCACGTGGCCTCTGCGCTTCCGTGAAGTCGTTCTCAGGTGGCCTCTACGTGAAGTCGCAGGTCTCCCCCCCGTGAAGTCGCAAAGAACGCTGTCCGGAGGGCCTCGGAGCGACAATTGTTGCGACCTCACGGCTGTATGGCGAGCGCCCGGGTCGGGTTCGCCGGCCGGGTCGGGTTCGCCGGCCGGGTCGGGCAGCTTCGGGGGGCCTTGTGGATGACGCCACCGGTGGAGTCGGTATTTCGGACACCATCGGCAGATGACGCGCGAAACCGCCTTGCCCCCAGAGCTGGGCCAGCGAGCGTTCACGGTTGCCGAGGCCCGGGGGCTGGGCGTGACCCAGGGCCGCCTTCGGCATCGTGGCCTGTCCTGTCCGGCTTACGGTGTGCGTCAGGCTGGGGCGGACCCGCGCAGGACAGGCCTGGCCCAGCTGGCTGCGGCCACCAAGCTGGTGCTCCCCGCCGGCAGCGCCTTTTCGCACCTGACAGCCGCCCGCCTGCTCGGGCTGCCGGTCCCACGCCGTTGGGCGCCGACGGAACCCCTCGATGTCATGAACGTCACCGCCGCCGCCAAGATTCGGCGGGCTGGTTGCTCGGGACATCGTGGTCTGGAGTCCCGACACACCGTGCAGCGCAATGGTCTGCGCATCGTGAGCCCGGCGGACACGTGGTGCGATCTCGGAGGAACGGGCGCAGTGGACCTGGACGAGCTCATCGTCGTGGGAGATGCGGTCGTCCACTACCGGCGTGGCATCCCGCTCTCCCAGCTTGCCGAGGCGGTCAGTCGGCGGCGAGGCGGCCGGGGCGCGAAGCTCCTGGCCGCGGCGCTGCCGCAGCTGAGGCCGCGGAACAACTCGCCGATGGAGACCAGGGCGCGACTGCTGTTCCTGCGAGGCGGGTTACCGGAGCCTGAGCTGAACGTCGTCATCAACGACCAGAGCTCCGGCCAGTGGCTCTCGGACTCGGACTTCGTCTGGCGTGAGCAGAGAGTCGTGGCGGAGTTCGACGGCGACCACCACCGCACCGATCGCCAGCAATGGCAGAACGACGTCGCCCGTCGAGAGAACCTCCAGGACGACGGGTGGGCCTTCGTCCAGCTGACCTACGCGTCGGTGATGGTCCACCCGCGAAACCAGGGAACGGTTATCCGACTGCGCCGACTTCTCGGCCTCTCGTGAGGTGCGCGCGCGGAGTGTTGATCCCGAGCCACGTTCTCGACCCGCGAAGTCGCACGAAACGATGCCTGGGCGGCCTCGGAGGAACGTTTGTTGCGACTTCACGACCAAGTCGGCCACCCGCGGCGCCGTCTCGACCGGTGAGGTCGCACGGTTGGGCAGATTGTTCGCCGGCCACGTTCTCGACCGTGAAGTCGCAAAGAACGCTCAAACCAGGCAGCAGATCGAGCGTTCTTTGCGACTTCACGCCCGGATGGGGCCTCGACCGCGGTGGGGTTAGGCCGTGCTGGGCTCGACCAGGACCACGCGCAGGGTCCTCGGGCCATGGACGCCGTGGACCCGAATCAGCTCGATATCAACGGTGGCGCTGGGGCCGCTGATCCAGGTCAGGGGGCGCCCACGCTTCACGCAGGGAGTCAGCCGCTGGACGGCCTCAGGGACGTCGCCGACGATCTGGTCGGCGGTGACGACGCACACGTGCAGGTCCGGGACCAACGTCAGCGCGCGCCGGCCCTGGCCTTCGGTGTGGTCGAGCACGATCGTGCCGGTCACGGCGATGCCGACGACAGCGCTGGTGAGCACGGCGTCGACCTGATCGAGATCGGCGGAGCTCATCGGCGGCTCGTCCTGGACGATGTCGATGCCGTCCGGTAGCCACGACGGGTTGAGTCCGGCCGGGACCACGACCCTGCGCGCGCCCGCGAGGCTCTTGGCGACAGCCGCCGCAACGCCATCAGGGCCGGTGCGGATCACGGTCGCCTGGTAGTCCT
>DATCQG010000246.1:0-5802 GCA_036569625.1 Dermatophilaceae bacterium
CACGAGTCGCTCGTGCCCTACCTCATCGAAGAGGCGCATGAGCTCGTGGAGGCCATCGAGACCGGGGACCGCACCCACATCCAGGAGGAGCTCGGCGACGTCCTCCTTCAGGTGGCTTTTCACGCGCGGGTCGCCCAGGAGCACCCCGAGTCGCCGTTCGGGATCGACGACGTCGCAGGCGGCATCGTCGACAAGCTGGTCCGACGTCACCCGCACGTGTTCGCCGAGGGCGATGCGGTGACGGCGGAGGACGTCGCAGTTGGCTGGGAGCAGATCAAGGCGGCCGAGAAGCCCCATCGGACCCAACCCCTGGACGGCATCCCCGAGGGTCTTCCCGCTCTCGCCCGTGCGGACAAGGCGTCACGTCGGCTGGATCAAGCAGGGTTGGGGGATCTCGCGGTCGCGGCCGCCCAGGGCGACGGCGTCGGTCCCCGACTTCTCGCGCTGGTGCTCGAAGCACGCAGCGCGGGAGTCGACCCGGAGGCGGCGCTGCGCGCGGTCGTGCGTGAGCTTGAGGCTGCCACCCGCACCACCCGGACGAGCTCAGAGCAGCCTGGGGCGCCCGCGGCCACCTAGGAGCAGCCGTTCGGCAAACAGCTCGCGTGCTAAAGTCGGCACTGTCGAGCGGCAATATCCGTGAATGACGGGTGAGGTCCGCGACCTTCTTATGTGCCGGCTGTCTTCGGCTGCGGGGCCGTCTTCGTGGGGTGAGCTGCTTTCGGCACGCGAGCCGACGACAAGTTCCGCGGTTGCGTGGTTCGTCGGCGAGTCGGGGGACCACGTCGGTGCCTCGTCAGTTTCTGCCCCTGGTGGGAGAGGACGACCGTCCATGCCGCTTACCGTGCGCCATCCTGGGGTCAGCGCCCTGCACACCAGCGCGAGCATTAGCGTTCGCGATACTCGGGCGCGCAGGGACCTGCACAGATCGTCGAGCATCGGGTTGCTGAGCACCTACCCGCCCACGCAGTGCGGCCTTGCAACTTTCAGCGCTGCCCTCCGGGAGCACCTGGACCGGCCCTCCGGTTCTGTGGGAGTCGTCCGCGTCGTCGACCATCCGGAGTCCCACCCGGGCAGGGAAGTGGTTGCGCACCTGGTCAACGGATCTGCTGACAGTGCCAGCGCGGCGGTGGAACACCTCAACAGCTTCGACGCCGTCCTGATCCAGCACGAGTACGGCATCTACGGCGGCCCCGACGGCGTCGATGTTCTTGACATCGTCGATGCCCTGACGGTGCCAACGATCATTGTCTTCCACACCGTGCTGAAAGAACCGACGCCGCGACAGTTCCATATCCTCCAGCGGCTCCTCCACCGCGCTGACGTCGTTGTCACCATGACCCAGACGGCCCGCCGAAGGCTCCTGCAGAGCTACGCTGCCGAGCCGGCCAAGATCACCGTGATCCCACACGGCGCTGTCGACCACGGTCGCGTCCGCGTGCAACGGCGTTCCACCGATCGGCCGCTCATCCTCACCTGGGGTCTGCTCGGGCCCGGCAAGGGCATCGAGTGGGCGATCGACGCCATGCCGGGCCTGCGCGACCTACGGCCCCGCTACCTGGTGATCGGCAAGACCCACCCCAAGGTGCTCGAGCGCGACAACGAGGACTATCGCAACGGCCTCGTCCGGCGCGCCGAGCAGCGAGGTGTCAGCGACATCGTCGAGTTCGACGACAACTACCTCGAGGTTGCCGAGCTCGCCGACCTGGTGGAACGCGCTGATGTGGTCCTGCTTCCCTACGACTCGCGCGAACAGGTCACCTCCGGGGTCCTCATCGAGGCAGTGGCAGCCGGTCGCCCGGTCGTCTCCACAGCGTTTCCCCATGCCATCGAGCTGTTGACGGACGGGCCGGGGCTCGTTGTGCCGCAGCGGGACGCCGTTGCACTTGAGGGTGCCCTGCGCCGGGTCCTCAGTGAGCCAGGACTTGCGGACATGATGTCGGCGCAGGCCGCGCAAAAGGCACCGGACCTGCTCTGGGGGGCAGTCGCGGGACGGTATCGGCAGCTTGCCGAATCTCTTGTCTCCGCAGCCCTGGTCGCCTCCCAGTGAGCTGTCCGCCCCCGCCGTTCACCCATCTGCGCCGTCTCACCGATGAGGGCGGATTGCACGAGCACGCAAAGGGGACGACGCCGCGACGTGAGCATGGATACTGCGTTGACGACGTCGCGCGAGGTTTGGTGGTCGTCAGCCGTGAGCCAGAGGCGACACTGGACGACCTGCGCCGGCAGTATCTCTCGTTCGTGCTTGCGGCCCAGGCTGATGATGGCAGGTTCCGCAACCGGCGGGGCGCGGACCTTGCCTGGCAGGACCAGCCGTCCGTCGAGGACTGTTGGGGAAGGGGGCTCTGGGGACTGGGTACCGCCGTGTCGGGCAAGGCGGAGCCTCGGGAGGGCGGTTCAGCGCTCACGGCCTTCGAGCGTGGCGCCCGTTGGCGGTCACCACACTCACGGGCTATGGCCTTCGCCGCGCTCGGCGCAGCCGAGATCCTGAGCGTGATGCCCCAGCACCGCGGCGCGCGAGAGCTGATCGCGGCCGTCGCCACCAAGATCGGCAGGCCCGAGGATGGGAGCGGTTGGCTCTGGCCCGAACCGCGCCTGACCTACGCCAACGCAGTTCTCCCCGAGGTGTTGCTCGCGGCGGGCGCTGCCCTGGACGCTCCTTCCCTCGTGGCAGACGGGCTGAGGCTCCTGGGTTGGCTGCTCGAGGTGCAGACTCGGGATGGTCACCTGTCCGTCGTCCCGGCCGGGGGTCGGGGTCCGGCCGATGTTGTCCCCGCTTTCGACCAGCAGCCGATCGAGGTCGCTGCCCTCGCCGACGCCTGTGGCCGGGCCTTTGCTCTCACGGGGGAGCAGCGCTGGGCCGACGGTATCGACCTCGCGGCGTCCTGGTTCCTCGGCACCAACGACGCCGGTACACCCTTGTACGACCCTGACAGCGGCGGCGGCTGCGACGGTTTGGAGCGCGACGGTCGCAACGAGAACCAGGGGGCCGAGTCCACCTTGGCGCTCGTATCGACGATGCAGCAGGCTCGGAAGCTGTCGCTGTGCACCCGATGAGGGAGCTGGTCACCCGCAGCCCCGTGGCACTGGCAGCGGATCCCTCGCGCGTTCTGGCACGCCTGTTCGTCCCGGGCCACGAGCTGTTGCTGGACTCCGTATCGAACACCACTGATGTCCTGGCCAGGATCCTGGCCCTGCCCGAGGACGTAGTCCGCTCGACCCTGCGGCACGTGCACGCCCGCTACGACGGCCGGCACAGGGACCTGCCCGGTGTGCTCATCGCCAACTATGAGCGGATCGCGCATCGCATACCCGAGGACGCCAACCTGAGCGATGAGCGGCGGAGCCTGCTCGGTGCATGGTTCACCAACGAGTTTTCGGTCGAGGGAGCTGCCCTGTTCAACCCATCGGCGGTCCCTCACCCGGACCAGTCGAAGCTTGAGGAAGGCCAGATCCGCTTCATCCTGAGTCTTCGGGCGGTGGGCGAGGGTCACCTGTCGTGCGTTGAGTTCCGCACCGGGGTTCTGGGGCCTGGCAACGAGCTGCGCATCGAGGACCCCGGCCCACACATCGAAACCGGCCGGATCGGACCAGCGCCCTACGACCGGGAGGTGTTCGCGGCGAGGCTCATCGAAGAGGGCGCTGACGGTGAGAGCGCCTCATTCCTGATCGACGGCTTGCCTTCCCGCTTCGACGAGAAGGAGCTGCAGCGAGCCCTGACCGCCCTGGCCCGCCAGCGGGTCACCCGTCAAGGGGCTGCCTACACCGATGAGCTGGCCCGGCGCATCGCCAGGAGCAACTACGAGGTTGAGTTCTCGCCCAAGTCCTCGATCGCCGAACGGGTGCTCTGGCCACACGCGCCGTCGGAGAGCCGTGGCATCGAGGACGTTCGCCTCGTTCGCTTCGTCGAGGAGGACGGCAGCGTGACCTACCAAGGGACGTACACGGCGTACGACGGTCAGCACGTCTTCCCGAAGATGCTCGAGACCTCGGACTTCCGCAGCTTTCGGATGCTGCAGCTCGCCGGCCCGGCCGCGCAGAACAAGGGCATGGCCCTGTTCCCGCGCAAGGTGGGTGGACGCTACGTCGCCCTGTCACGCTGTGACCGAGAGAACCTGGCCATGGCCACCTCCTACGACGGTCGGCGCTGGGAGGACCCCAGCATCCTGCATAGCCCCAGCGAGCCCTGGGAGCTCATCAAGACCGGCAACTGCGGCTCGCCGGTTGAGACCGAGGCAGGGTGGCTCGTGCTCACCCACGGCGTGGGTCCCATGCGTGAGTACGTCATTGGCGCCATCCTGCTCGATCTGGATGATCCGCACCTGGTGGTCGGCGTGTTGCGCGAACCGCTCATCACCGCCGCCGAGGACGAGCGTGACGGGTACGTCCCCAACGTCGTGTACTCCTGCGGAGCCCTCCTGCACGGAGACCAGCTCCTGGTGCCGTACGGGGTCAGCGACTCGTCCGTGCGGTTTGCTTTCGTCGATGTGCCGCCCCTGCTCGACCGGCTGATCGCCGACGGACCGCTCGCCTGACGCGGGTCGGTCACCCCCGCACACGGGAAGAGCCGATAGGCTCAAGTGAGCATCTATCCGGAATACCGCAGGAGTGCCTTGTGGCCAGTATTGACGCAATCGGCGCGCGCGAGATCCTTGACTCGCGCGGCAACCCCACTGTCGAGGTCGAGGTCGCGCTCGACGACGGGACCATCGCCCGCGCCTCGGTTCCTTCGGGTGCCTCGACGGGCGCCTTCGAGGCGGCAGAACGCCGCGACGGGGACTCAAAACGCTACGGCGGCAAGGGTGTTCAGGAAGCCGTCGACGCCGTCATCGAGGAGATCCAACCGGCGCTGATCGGTTTCGAGGCCAGCGAACAGCGGCTGGTCGACACCGAGATGCTCGCGCTGGACGGCACCCCGAACAAGAGCGCCCTCGGCGCCAACGCGATCCTGGGCGTCTCACTGGCGGTTGCCCGTGCCGCTGCCGAGTCGGCGAACCTGCCGCTCTTCCGCTACATCGGCGGTCCGAACGCGCACGTCCTTCCCGTCCCGATGTTCAACATCCTCAACGGTGGCTCCCACGCCGACTCCAACGTGGACATCCAGGAGTTCATGATCGCGCCGATCGGTGCGCCGTCCTTCCGCGAGGCGCTGCGATGGGGCGCGGAGGTCTATCACGCACTGAAGTCGGTCCTCAAGGAGCGCGGGCTGTCCACCGGGCTGGGCGACGAGGGTGGCTTCGCGCCCAACCTCGAGAGCAACCGCGCTGCCCTGGACCTCATCCTCGTGGCGATCGAAAAGGCCGGCTACCGACCCGGGACCGACATCGCCCTCGCGCTTGACGTGGCTGCGTCCGAGTTCTGCACCGACGGCGCCTACACGTTCGAGGGTCAGCAACGCACGGCGGCAGAGATGACGGCCTACTATGGCGAGCTCGTCGCGGCCTACCCGTTGGTGTCCATCGAGGACCCGCTGGACGAGGACGACTGGGAGGGCTGGGCCACCCTGACGGCCGAGCTCGGCGCCATGGTGCAGATCGTGGGCGACGACCTGTTCGTCACGAACCCGGAGCGTCTGTCCCGAGGTATCGCGGACGGGTCTGCGAACTCGATGCTCGTCAAGGTCAACCAGATCGGGTCGCTGACGGAGACCCTCGACGCCGTCGACATGGCGCATCGTGCGGGCTTCAGCTGCATGATGAGCCACCGCTCGGGTGAGACCGAGGACACGACGATCGCCGACCTCGCGGTGGCGACGAACTGTGGCCAGATCAAGACCGGCGCCCCGGCCCGATCCGAACGCGTGGC
>DATCQG010000247.1:0-5216 GCA_036569625.1 Dermatophilaceae bacterium
TCCGCAGACCCGAGCGCGCTGCCCCTGTTCGCCGCGACACCACCCGAACCGAGGGCGGGGCGAGTGCGGTCACAGTTCTCGATGCTCCCGGCAACGAACGGGCACGAGCCACCCTCGCTCCCGCGACACACCGGAGGTCACCCGGTGGCCGCCAACGGCGCCGGTGCGCCAGCCGTTCGTCGCAGGACGGCCGGCGAGCACCAAGGGATCGACTGGGCACTGGTCGCGGGTTTCCGCTCCCAGGCCTCTGACCAGCTCAGCGCCGCGATCGGAGCAGACCGGGGCCGCCTGGACCGGGCCGGGCAGGAGGAACTGGGCCGCTCGATCATCCTCGAGCTGCTGCAGAGCGAGGCCGCGGAGAATCTCTCCGCTGGCCGGGATTCATGGTCGCTTGCAGACCAGGACGTCCTGGCCGAGGCGATCTTCGACTCCCTGTTCGGGCTGGGACGGCTGCAACCGCTGGTCGATGATGAGGAGATCGAGAACATCGAGATCACCGGCTGCGACCAAGTCCTGCTGGAGTACTCGGACGGAACGCTTAGGCCCGGCCCGGCGGTGGCGGAAAGCGACGAAGAACTCATTGACTTCCTGGGCTTCCTGGCCTCCCGATCCGAGGTCAACGCGAGGCCGTTCAGCGAGGCCCAGCCGCGGCTGCACATGCGCCTGGACGGGGGAGCACGCCTCGCGGCGACGGCGTGGGTCACCCCTCGCCCGGCGGTCGTGATCCGCCGACACCGGCTGCGCGAGGTCACCCTGGCGGAGCTTGCGGGTCTGGGCTTGCTCAGCGACGTGGCGGTGTCCTTTCTGCGGGCCGCGGTCAGGGCCAAGAAGAGCATCGTGGTCGCCGGGCCGCAAGGCGCCGGCAAGACGACCCTGGTGCGCGGGCTGTGCGCCGAGCTCGACCCGTGGGAGCGGATCGGGACCTTCGAGACGGAATACGAACTGCATCTGCATGAGCTGCCCGACAAGCACCGTCGCGTGGTGGCGTGGGAGTCGCGGCCCGGGTTCGGGCGAGGTGGGCATTAACGGGCGCCAGGCTGGCGAGATCACCCTCGATGACCTGCTCATCGACTCCTTCCGGTTCAACTTGAGCAGGCAGATCGTCGGCGAGGTCCGCGGCCGTGAGGTCCTGGCGATGATCAAGGCGATGCAGTCGGGGGCTGGGTCGATCAGTACGACCCATGCCGCCGACGCGTCAGGGGCCATCCGCAAACTGATCACCTGCGCGATGGAGGCCGGCCCCCAGGTGACCGAGTCCTACGCCACCCGCGCCATAGCCGAGCACATCGACCTCGTCGTGCAGCTGCAGCTGGAGACGATGCCGATGGGCGATGGCACGGCCCGCCGCTCCCGCTGGGTCTCGGAGATCATCGCCGTCTCGCCGGGGGAACGGGAGAAGGGATACGCGACGACGCAGGTGTTCCGGCCGTCATACGGGCGGCCCGCCGTCGCTGGGGTGCTGCCGGATGAGTACCGGGCCCTTGAGCGGTTCGGGTTCGACCTGCGCGGGTACCTGGCTGAGGGCCGGCTGCATGAGGACGCAACATGACCGCCCTGATTGCGGGACTGGGCGGCGCCCTGGTGGTCGCTGGCCTGATCGGGGTGGCCACGGGACTGCGCAGGTCACCCGAAAGACCACCCGCGCCGACCCGGACGCGGCTCCCCTTGGCGCCGCGACTGGGCGGCACATCCCCCCGCACCCAGGCGCTGTTGCTCACCGGGGTCAGCGCGGGTTTGCTCACCGCACTGCTCACCGGATGGTTCGTCGCAGCGCTGCTGGTGCCCGCGGTCGTGGTCGGTCTGCCGATCCTGCTCTCGGCGCCGCCGGCCGGGTCCAAGATCGCGCGGGTCGAGGCGATGGAGGAGTGGACCCGGTCCCTGTCTGGGGTGCTGACCGCCGGTGCCGGTCTGGAGCAGGCGCTGATCGCCACCTTGCGGTCCACCCCGGATGCGATCCGCCCTGAGGTCACCCATCTGGTGGCCCGGCTGCGCGCCCGGTGGGGGACCGAGGCTGCACTGCGGGCCTTCGCCGACGAGGTCAACGACGCGACCGGCGACCTGGTCGCCGCCAACCTCATCCTCGGCGCCCGACGCCGCGGCGCCGGCCTTGCCAGCGTGCTGGAGGCCTTGGCCGAGTCGGTCGCAGCAGACGTGCGCGCCCGTCGTGAGATCGAGGCTGACCGGGCCAAGCCCCGAGCGACCGCCCGATATGTCACGCTCATCACCGTCGGAGTCCTGCTCGTCCTGGGTCTGACGGGGCAGTACATCCAGCCTTATGGCTCCCCGGTGGGCCAGGTGATCCTCGTGCTCCTGCTGAGCTTGTATGTCGCCACCCTGGTGTGGATGCGTACCATGGCCACCGGCAAGCCGCTGCCCCGGTTCATCGGTGCCGCAGCCCGCGAGAGCAGCGGGACATGATCACCGGGCTGCAGCTGGCGATTCTCGGCGGTGGGCTCGTAGGCCTCGGAGTCGCCCTGCTGGTGTGGCGGCTGGCACCCGCGGACCCCGACCTGGGCGAGACTCTCGCCCGGCTGTCACCCGCACATGCTCGCCGACGCCCCGAGACGGTCCAAGGCGCCGCAGACGGCCGGGAACGCCTCGGGCGCTGGGCCATGAGGACGCTGCCGGTCGCCGCGTGGGCGCGCGTCCCTGCCACGGAGCTGGCCGTGCTGCGGATCCCGGTAGCCCGGTTCTATGGCGAGAAGGTCCTGTACGCCTTCCTCGGCCTGCTGATCCCTCCGCTGCTCAGCGGCTTCTTCGCCGTCATTGGGTTGACGTTCCCGGTCCTGATCCCGGCCGCAGCCACGGTCGGCATGGCTGCCCTGATGTTCTTCCTGCCGGACTACAACGCCCGCGACGACGCCAAGAAGGCACGGGTGGAGTTCGCCCGAGCGTTGGGCGCCTACATCGACCTTGTGGCCCTCGAGCGCAACTCCGGTTCCGGCTCCCGGCAGGCGATGGAGGCCGCAGCCGAGATCGGCGACAGCTGGGTCTTCCGTCGTCTGGGGGAGGAGCTGGCCCGCTCCCGGTGGTCCGGCCAAGCCCCGTGGGAGGCGCTGCACGGCCTCGCCGACGAGCTCGGCCTACCGGAGCTGGACGACCTTGCCGACATCATGCGCCTCTCAGGGGAAGAGGGCGCCCAGATCTACACCCAGCTGCGTGCCCGATCGGCCTCCATGCGAGCCGCGATGCTCAATGCCGAGCTGGGCAAGGCCAACGAGGTCGGGGAGCGGATGAGCATCCCGATGAGCCTGCTCGGCGTGATCTTCATGGCGATCCTGGTCGCGCCCGCGCTGCTTCGCGTGATGGGAGGCAACTCCTAACAAGTCGTGAATCGACAACCACCACAGAACATCACCCGGCCGCCTATGTGGGCAGGGGGACACAGAAAGGGGCAACCACCATGCAGTACCTCGCAGCAACACTCCATACCCTCGGCTTCCGCCTCGGCGAAAGGGCCAGAACAAAACTCCGTGACCCCGAGCTCGGCTCGGTCACCATCGAGAACGTCCTGTGGGCCGTCGCGTCCATCGCGTTCGCCGGCATCGTCGTGGCCGTGATCAAGGCCTACGTCACCTCCAAGGCCGGCGAGATCAAGTAGGGCGAGACGCCCACTCATGGAGACCATGACCACTCTGCTGGCGTTGTGCCGCCGCCTCATCGGCCGGACGGCGATACGACGCGAGCGTGGGTCGAGCTCGATCCAGATGGTCATTTTGATGCCGGCGCTGTTCTCGATCATGTTCCTGGGGATGCAGGGCGCCCTGTACTACCACGCACGCACCGTGGCCATCGCAGCCGCACAAGAAGGAGCCCGCGCCGCCGGCAGCCAGAACGGCACAGCAGCCGGCGGGATATCGGCGGCGTCATCATTCGTGAGCGACGCCGGCGGCAACGACGTCCTGCCCGGGGCACACATGACCGGCGGCCGCTCAGCGACCACCGCCACAGTGACCGTCACGGGCACCAGCCTGAGCGTCATCCCCGGATGGTCGCCGGCCGTGTCCCAGAGCGCGTCCGTGCCGGTGGAAAGGATCACCCGATGAGCTGCCGGAGACACCTAGACCGCGAGCGCGGCTCCGCGGTGATAGAGGCGGTGATCGGCGTACCCGCTTTCATGCTGTTCGTCGCGCTCATCGTCTTCGCTGGCCGGGTCGCGATCGCCCACCAGGGGGTGCAGTCCGCCGCAGCCGACGCCGCCCGCTCGGCATCCATCGCCCGCACCCAGGGCGGCGCTCAGACCGAGGGGAACACCGCGGCGGCGACCAGCCTGGCCAACCAACACGTGAACTGCGTGACAACCACAGTGAGCGTCGACACCAGCGGGTTCGCCTCGCCCGTGGGCACCCCGGCGAAGATCAGCGCGACCGTCACCTGCGACGTCAACCTGTCCGACCTGTTCCTGCCAGGGGTGCCCGGCAGCAAGGCCATCACGGCCACCATGTCCAGTCCCCTCGACACCTACCGGGAGCGATGATGGCCATCACCACAGCCAGTACGGACCGGGATCGGGAACGGGGGTCGGTGAGCATCTGGCTGGCCACAGCCAGCCTGGTGATGATCATCCTGGTGGGACTCGCCGTCGACCTCGGCGGCCAGGTCCACACCCAGCAGCGCGCACGCGACGTCGCGGCCCAGGCGGCCCGGGTCGGCGGAGAACAGGTCCTGGCCGGTCCAGCCATCCGAGGGCAAGGTGTCCAGGTCGACACCGGCGCCGCGAAGTCCGCAGCCCGGGACTACCTGGCCGCGGCCGGAGTGTCCGGCTCCGCCACGATCCAAGGAGGAGACACGCTCGTGGTCACCACCACCGACACCTACCAGACCACGTTCCTGGGCATCATCGGGCTCAACCGGCTGACCGTCACCGGACACGCCTCGGCCCGGATCGTCCGGGCCGTCGGGGGAGTGGAGCGATGACCACGCTGGCGACCCGCCTGCGCGGGCTGCTGGCCACCGGCGCCCTGCTGGCGATCGTCGCCGGGCTCCCGCTGGCCCTGCTGGCCATCGGGGCCAGCCCGATCCCGGCCTCCATGCCATCGGTGGAGACGATCTGGTCAGCCCTGTCCAGCCAAGACGACGGCACCCTCGCCCTCGGCTTCATCAAGGTCGTCGCCTGGGCGGCGTGGGCGTTCCTGACCCTCTCCATCCTCCTCGAGCTGATCTCCCGGGTGCGGGGGATCCGGGTGCCGCGTATGCCCGGCCTGAGACTGCCGCAG
>DATCQG010000248.1:0-3681 GCA_036569625.1 Dermatophilaceae bacterium
CCCCACCGAGTTCAAGCTGCTGCGCTACCTCATGCTCAACCCCAACCGGGTGCTCTCCAAGGCGCAGATCCTCGACCACGTCTGGGACTACGACTTCCGCGGCCAGTCCGGCATCGTGGAGTCCTACATCTCCTACCTGCGGCGCAAGATCGACGTGGAAGAGCCCGTCCTTATCCAGACCAAACGCGGCGTGGGCTACGTACTGCGCCTGCCCCCAGGGCCCTCATGAGCTGGCGAGACATGGCCAGACCCAGCACCAGGTTCCGGCCCGGCGGATCAGCGAGCTCCCGGGCTTCCTTCCGCCTGGGGGCGTTGCCCCTGAGGCTGCGACTGATCGCCCTGATGGTCCTCCTGCTGCTCGTCGCCCTGACTCTCACCAGCATCGCCACGAGCGCGATGATGCGCCGACAGCTGATGGACAGCGCAGATCGCGACCTGAGGGCGGCCGCCGTGCCTACCGCGTCGCAGGTCCTCACACAGCTTCTCGGGCACCGGGGCGGCGTCTTCCCCACCAACTACGCAGTGCGGTTCATGCCCACCGACGGCAGCACGCCCATAGAGGTCAACGCCACCGGCGAGGTGCTGCACCCCGACATCCCGACCCTGCCCCTGAACGACCCACGCGTGCAGAAGGGCACCCTCTTCACCGTCCAGTCCACCAACGGTGAGATGCGCTGGCGGGTCATGCCGGGTCAGCTGCGCGATGGCTCGGCAACCTTCGCCGTCGCCGTGCCGTTGCGGGGCGTGGACACCACGGTCCAGCGAATGCTCAGCTTTGCCGCCCTGATCGGCCTGGCCATCATCGCCAGCTGCGCGATCGTCGGCTGGTACGGCGTTCGGCGCGCATTCCGTCCGCTCACCCAGATCGAGGACACCGCCGCCGGCATCGCGGCAGGCGACCTGACCCGCCGCATCCCTGAGGGCACCGCCAATGACGAGGTCGCGAGCCTGTCCCGTTCGCTGAACGCGATGCTGGCGCAGATCGAGCAGTCCTTCGCCGTCCGCGAGGCCTCCGAAGAACGAATGAGCCAGTTCGTCGCTGACGCCTCGCACGAGCTGCGCACCCCCCTGGCCGCAGTGAGAGGGTATGCCGAGCTGTTCCGCCAGGGCGCCGTCAGCAAGCCCGAGGACGTGGCCGGCGCGATGCGCCGGATCGAGGACGAGGCCATCCGGATGGGTGGGCTGGTCGAGGACCTTCTCCTGCTCACCCGGCTGGACACGAGGCGCCCGCTCGAAAAGGAGCCAGTCGACCTGACCGTGCTGGCCGCCGACGCAGTGCAGGACGCCCGCGCCCTGGACCCCACCCGCCACGTGCGGCTGATCGGGCTGTCGGGCGACCTGGAGCCAACCACCATCGAGGGCGACGAGGCCAGATTGCGTCAGGTTGTGACCAATCTCGTTGGTAACGCTGTGAATCACACACCTTCAGGCACCGATATCGAGATCGCGGTCGGCAGCGTCGCTGGATGTACCAAGCTCGAGGTTCGCGACCACGGGGAGGGCGTCGACCCCGTCAAAGCCCGCAAGGTCTTCGAACGGTTCTACCGCGCCGACCCCTCACGCGGCCGGGGCAACGGCGGTGGCAACGGTCTGGGCCTGGCCATCGTGGCCGCCATCGTGAGCGCCCATGGTGGCCAGGTGGGCGTCGCTGCCACGCCTGGCGGGGGCGCGACCTTCGTCGTGGAGCTACCCACAGCGAACTCCCAGTCAGTGCCCAGCCTCGTTTGATGCGCTGGGTATTGAGTTGACCTCAACGACACCAAGGAGATTCCGATGACGCAACAGCCTCCGCCGCAGTCACCAAAGCCACCTGAAGGTGCGCCGGAGCCCTCTGCGACCGAGTCCACCTCCACCTTGCCAGCTGCAGCCGAGCCCATGGAGCAGGAGCCCACCATCCGAGTGCCTTCGGCGACCGAGTCCACCGTGCAAATGCCCACCGAGAAGGAGCCCACTGTTCCAGCGCCCTCGGCGGCAGAACAGCCCTCCACGACCGAGCAGCCCCCGGCGACAGGGCACACGACGCCGCTCGCAAACGACCAGACGCAGGCTCAGCCGCTCTGGTATGACAAGACGCAGGAGCAGCCGCGGTATCCGGCATTCCCTCCTGTGACCCCCTATTCTCCGGCTGAGCCGCGCCCTCCTGTGTTTACGCAGCAGGGCACAGAGCTCGCTCAGCCGGCCAAACCCCGCAGGTTGACCGAGCTCGCGATCGTCGCGGCCCTCGCGGCAGTCCTGTCCAGCGGCGGCACTTACGCCCTGACGCGGGGGGACGTCGCCGCCTCGCCGCCGGTGCAATCCTCGTCGAGCGCAACCACCTCAGCGGCGCCGGTGGCCCAGGCAAACGCGGACGCTCCCAACTGGGCAGTCACCGCCGCCGCCGTCTCGCCCAGCGTGGTGGCCATCACCGTGACCAGTGGCCAGGGCGGAGACCAGGGCTCGGGCGTCATCTTCGACACGTCCGGCCACATCCTGACGAACAACCACGTCGTGGCAGGCGCCGGACAGGGCTCAACGATCACGGTGACCCTCAACGACCTGCGGACGTATGACGCGACCGTCGTCGGCACCGACCCCTCCACGGACCTGGCCGTCATCAAGCTGACCAACGGGCCGAAGGACCTGAAGGCCATCGCGCTCGGCGACGCCAACACGATCAAGGTCGGCGAACCGGTCATGGCCGTGGGCAACCCGCTGGGGCTCGCGGGAACCGTGACCACCGGCATCGTGAGCGCGCTGAACCGGCCCGTGACCACGTCGGACCAGCAACAGACCGACCCGTTCGGGCAACAGTCCGCTGCCAGCTCGGTCGTCACCAACGCCATCCAGACCAGCGCTGCGATCAACCCGGGCAACAGTGGCGGAGCCCTCGTCAACGCAAATGGCCAGCTGATCGGGATCAACTCGTCCATCGCCTCGCTCGGCTCTTCCAGCGGAACGTCATCCCAGAGCGGCAACATCGGCATCGGCTTTGCGATCCCGGTCGATCAGGCGCAGTCGATCGCCGGCCAGCTGATCTCGACCGGCACGGCGAAACACGCCTACCTCGGAGTCAGCTCCAAGGACGACGTGGTGAGCGACGGGTCAGCCAAGCGCGCTGCCGCTGTCGTCGTCAATGTCGTCGCCGGGACTCCCGCTGACAAGGCCGGGCTGCAGGCAGGCGACGCGATCATCGCGATCGACGGCAAGGCGATCGACGGATCCTTGTCGCTCGTGGCCCAGGTGCGCGAACGCACCGTGGGAGACAAGGTCATCATCAAGATCGTGCGTAACGGGCAGAACAAGGATCTGAGCGCCACCCTCACCAGTAAGCCCGCCACGAACCAGTAGCGCCGACGGTCGCCTCCGCCATACGCGCTACCGGCGAGTGTCTTCCGCGGACTAGGCTGCACCGCTCCCCACGTGCGCCTACCGCGGAAGGCACTTGTCGTCATGTCTGTTGCCCCCGAGCTCGAGCACGAGCGCGACTATCTGGCCAGAGCGCGCACCGAGCTCACAGCTTGTTCTCGGCCGGATCGACCAGCATCCCCGCGGGGGCCCAGGCGACCTGCCCGTCGAGCTGAGCGGCTGACGAAATGGTTGGGATGCGCGGCTGACAGAATGGTGGTTATGCCTGCTTTGAGCACCTGGTGGAGCCTGGACGTGCGAGCCGTCGCGCCGCAAGCCCACGACTACGCCGTCCAG
>DATCQG010000249.1:0-2973 GCA_036569625.1 Dermatophilaceae bacterium
GAGCAGGGCAGTCCCTTCTTGAGCCACGCCTCGTCACGGTGCCCGACGGGCCGCAGACCGGAAGTGAGCCACACCCGGAGGCCGGGTGGGCAGCCCAAAAGAGAGCAAACCCGCCGGGCACCTAGACCGAGTCTGGCCAGACACCGATCCTGTGGAAAGTCTCTAGTAGCCCAGAATGACGCGGCCATGGGGTACACGGTCAGTGGCCAAGCAACGTCGCCAAGGCTGCCTCGGCCATCGCCGACTACACCTCGGTAGGTTCGGAATCGGCCGCTGGGGCGATAGCGGAGTCCTCAGTGTGCAGTGACATTTGACGCGCGTATGCGGTCGCCGCGAGTAGCCAGCTGACGAAGGTTCCGACGAAGACGCGTTGCGCGAGTCCGAAGTGTGCGGGCAGCGCAGGGATCAGGAAGAAAGCGCCGGTTGCCGCGACGGACCAGACCAAGGTCGGTACGGCGAAGCCGCGCCACGCGGTCTGGCGGTGGAAGAGCCGTCCGGCGGCGTACATCGACACAAGGATGATCAGAAACGCCGCGAGGCCGGAGTCGTTGTGGATGGTGCCGTGCGTGGTCGTCGGGTGTCCGGTCAGGTCGGTGTGGAAGAACGCGGACATCGGGCCAGCAAGAACAGCCGCCACATAAAGCATCCAACGGATGCCTCGCCCACGGTCGCAGGTGCGCCCGATGAGAACGGCCAGCAGGGCGATGCCGCTGCCCAGCGCGAGAAATGCCACCATCATGAGGATGCCGCCCCGGCCGAGTGCGAGCTCGCTGATCGCCTGCACCACGGGGTTGTAGTGAGCATGCTGTAGGAGGTTGAGCGAGACGACCACGAACGGGAAGGCGGCGATGCAGACGAACGCTCTGGTTGCGATCTGAGGTGTCGACATCGAATTCATGGCTGGCTCCTAGGGCTCGGTTGCCAACAATGTACGAGCGGTCGCCCGCCGGGCGCGTCGTACGAGGGGAGGAAGCAGCGTCGAACTATGACACGCCGCGTCGTCGCTGCGTTGAGGGCAGTCATCGCAGAGTTGACGCCAGCCTGGCCTCCTCCCATTAGTGTCATCAGGTGTGATGGCGAACCGCGCGTGGCTGCGACAGATCGCAGTCCCGCGCTCTGCCCTGCTCCTTCCGGTCGTCCTGGCTGTGGTCACCCAGGCCGACGTTTGGCTTCCGCGCCCCTTCAATCTCGGTCACGTCGTGGGCCCGCCGGCCGTGGTCTCGCTCCTCTATGCAGTGACGTCATTGCTGCTGGTCTGGCGCCGTCCAGCGCCGGTCGCTGTCCTTGTCGTGATCGTGACTGTGGATGCGGTGGAGTACCTGGCCTTCGGCGCACCGGAGGGGCTGGGATCGCTACTGCCGACGATGGTCGCGTTCTACGCAGTCGGCCGACACGCACGAGCCGGCGCCTTCGTGGTCGCGGCTCCCTTGGTGCTCCTGGGCACCGCGGTCCACGAGCTGAAGGATCCAATCTTTGCGTTTGACGGCAGCGACGCTGTCTTCTACCTGGTCCTGGGCGCCGCCTACCCGCTGGGGCGCGCGTTCCGGCGCAATGCGACGCAGCGTGCCGCGATCGAGCATCAGTCCCGAGCGCTCGCGTTCGAACGCGACAACCGTGCCCGGGAGGCCGTCGCCGAGGAGCGCGCCCGCATCTCGCGAGAGCTCCACGATGTCGTCGGCCACGGTCTCACCGTCGTCGTCCTGCAGCTCGTCGCCGCGGAAGGCCTTCTCCAGAGCGGCGCGGTCGACATCGGCCGCACCAAGATCGTGTCTGCGGAGGCAAGCGCCCGCTCGGCGCTCGACGAGATGCGCCGCCTCCTGGTTCTCCTCGGCGAAGACGGCGCCGACAGTTCGCTGGCACCCCAGCCGGGCCTCCGAGACCTCGATCGGCTTCTCGACCAGGCAAGGGCCGCCGGCGCTCAGATCTCCTTGACCATCGAGGGCCAGGCCCAGGAGATACCCGCGGGCGTCGATCTGGCTGCGTACCGGATAGTGCAGGAGGCATTGACCAACGTGCTCAAGCACTCACACCCCCCGCGAGCAGCTGTTCGGATCGGCTACGAGATCGACGCGATAGCGGTCGAGATCCTCGACGAGGGCGCCCACACAGTGACCACCGGTGACAGAACCGGACGCGGGCTTACAGGCCTGCGCGAGCGCGTGATGTTGTACGGCGGGGCGATCCGAACCGGTCCGCGTACCGGCACCGGGTTCGCGGTCTCTGCACGGCTTCCGGTGCCCAGTCGATGGTGATCCGGGTGTTGGTCGTCGATGACGAAGCGATTGTCCGCGATGGCCTTCGCACGATCATCGACCTGGAGCCCGACCTCGAGGTGGTGGGAGAGGCCGCGAACGGAGAGGACGCGCTGGCGGTAGCGCAACAACTCACGCCGGATGTCGCTCTCGTCGACATCCAGATGCCGGTCCTGGACGGTATCGAGACGACCCGCCGGCTGGCCCGGCTGACACGCCCGCCGAAAGTGCTCCTGCTCACAACGTTCGACCGCAACGAGTTCGTCTACGAGGGGATGAAGGCCGGCGCCGGCGGTTTCCTCCTCAAGGACGTCCGCCGCGGCCAGCTCACCGACGCGATCCGGGCCATCATGGCCGGCGACACTCTCATCTCGCCCGCGGTGACGCGCCGACTCATCGAGGAGTTCTGCCGGTTGCCATCACCCTCCGCGTCTCGACCCGCGGGCCTGGCCCTGCTCACAGCACGCGAGGTCGAGGTCCTTGCCCTGGTCGGGCGGGGCAGATCGAACGCCGAGATCGCCCAAGACCTGGTGGTCGCAGAAACCACTGTCCGCACGCACGTGTCGAGGCTGCTGACCAAGCTCGACCTCCGCGACCGGGCCCAGGCGGTGGTCGTTGCCTACGAGTCAGGACTCATCCGTCCGGGAAGCTGAGACTCAACTGACCGCCGCATAGCGTCCACCGATGCTCGGGGCGCCCGCTGGCAGCGAAGCTGCGTCTA
>DATCQG010000250.1:0-6966 GCA_036569625.1 Dermatophilaceae bacterium
CGGTGCCTTGCCCCGAACACCCTCATGGATGCCCCGAACTCTCGCGATGACGGCCTCGGCGTCCTCGATCGTGCCGAACGTCGTCGTCGCAAGGAAGGTGCTGGTGCGCTGAAGCCGACCCCAGGGATCGCCCTTGTAGCCCGAGTGTCCAGCGACACCCGCCATGGCCAGCGGGTGCAGGGACTGGAGCAGCAACGCCCGGATGCCTGCGACGAACATCGCCGCGTCACTGTGGACCCGCCAGATCGGGTCGGCCTCGGTGAACCATCGCTCGCCCGGCTTGCCCCAGATGAGCTCGGCCCTCGCGGCGTTGTCCTCACCGGCAACCCGGTCGCGCAGCGCGGTGGCGACCTTGCCGCGCAACCGGTCGTGAAGCGGACGGGCGGCGTCGACCAGTCGGGCAGCGCTCAACGTCATAACCACCAGTATGGGCAGGCGTTACCTGATCCTTACCGTGGCGAGGGCTTGCTAACACGGCTGTAACACAAGAGCGCACGATCTGAAACGCCTGACCGGCATGTTTGCGCCATGACAAACGACAGCGGTTCCTCATGACTATTGACAGCGGCGACACCGCCTGGGTTCTTGCAAGTGCCGCACTGGTACTGCTCATGACCCCCGGTGTCGCCTTCTTCTACGGCGGCATGGTCAGGGCCAAGAGTGTCCTGAACATGATGATGATGAGCTTCGGGGCGATGGCGACGATCAGCGTCGTCTGGGTTCTCTGGGGCTACAGCGAGGCGTTCGGCCAGTCCTGGCACGGACTCGTCGGCAACCCGTTCCAGCACTTCGGCCTGAGCAACCTGCTCAGCGGCGACAAGGCGATCTTCGGCTTCATACCGGCCGCAAACGGAGTCCTTGCCCACGGCGGCATCCCGGCTCTGGCATTCGTGGCCTTCCAGGCCGTGTTCGCCATCATCACGGTGGCCTTGATCAGCGGCGCGATCGCCGACCGCGCCAAGTACTCGACCTGGCTGGTCTTCACCGTGATATGGGCGACCCTCGTCTACTTCCCGGTCGCGAACTGGGTGTTTGCCTTCAACGGCTACGCCGCAGAGAAGGGTGGCTGGATCGCCAACAACCTCAAGGCGATCGACTTCGCCGGAGGAACGGCGGTGCACATCAACGCGGGCGCCGCAGCCCTGGCACTGGCCCTGATCCTTGGCAAGCGGATCGGCTTCGGCAAGGACGACATGCGTCCGCACAACCTGACGCTCGTCATGCTCGGAGCGGCGCTGCTGTGGTTCGGCTGGTTCGGGTTCAACGCCGGCTCAGCCCTGGGCGCCAACAACACCGCAGCGGTCACCTGGGTCAACACCATGGCAGCAACTGGTGCTGCATGCCTCGCATGGCTGGCCACGGAGCGGATCCGCGACGGTCACGCGACCTCACTGGGTGCCGCGTCCGGAATCGTGGCCGGTCTGGTCGCGATCACACCGGCCTGTTCGTCAGTCACGCCCTTGGGCGCGGTGGCGATCGGCATCCTCGGCGGCGTGCTGTGTGCACTCGCGGTCGGCCTGAAGTTCCGCTTCGGGTACGACGACAGCCTCGACGTCGTGGGCGTCCACCTCGTCGGCGGACTCACCGGTACCATCGCCATCGGCCTCTTTGCCTCCGCCTCTGCCCCGGCGGGCGTCGACGGCCTCTTCTACGGAGGCGGCGTGGACCAGCTGTGGCGTCAGGCGGTCGGCGCCGGCGCGGTGCTGCTCTACTCCTTCGTTGTCTCCGGCCTCATCGGCTTGGCACTGCACAAGACGCTCGGGTTCCGCATCGAGCGCGACGCCGAGGTGTCGGGCATTGATGTGGGGGAGCACGCCGAGGCGTCATACGATCTCGGTACGCTCGGCGGTGGTGGTCTGCGCCACGCCGGTGCCGCTCTGTTCGGTTCGCAACCCACGACTTCGGCTGGTTCAGAGTCCAGGTCCAACACGCAGGGAGCGTCGGCATGAGACTGGTCACCGCAATCATCAAGCCCTTCAAACTCGATGAGGTCAAGGAGGCTCTCGAGGCCTTCGGCGTCTCGGGTATGACGGTCAGCGAGGCGAGCGGATACGGTCGCCAGCGCGGACACAGCGAGGTCTACCGAGGAGCCGAGTACACCGTCGACTTCGTCCCGAAGGTACGGCTCGAGGTCGTGGTTGACGACTCCGACGCCGTTGCTGTGGTGACCGCGATCCTCAAGGCGGCCCAGACCGGAAGGATCGGCGACGGCAAGATCTGGACGGTTGCCGTCGAGGACGTGGCCCGGGTACGCACCGGCGAACATGGATCGGAAGCGTTGTAGGAGGCGGTAACTCATAGAGGCGGTATCTCATGGTTGACACCAGCGCTACGAACGAAGTGGGCCAGAAGGTGGACTTCAACCAGCAACGCCTTGACCTGGCCGACACCCGGGGCTTCGCAGCCCCGGGTGCCGGTCCGGAGCGACGCTTGGCCATGGCCGAGCTGGGTCGCACGTGGATCATGGATGTCTGGAACGCGGCAACCCGTGGAGCTCGCCCTGGTGGTGTTGCCCTGGCCAGTGTCGGCAGTGTGGCCCGCGGCGACGCCGGTCCGCTGAGCGACTTCGACCTGGTGCTGCTGCACGATGGCCGATCCCTTTCGACAAAGGAGATCACGTCGCTGGCCGACCGCATCTGGTACCCCATCTGGGACGGCGGCGCAAAGCTCGACCACAGCGTCCGGACGGTCAACCAGTGCCGGACCGTCGCTGCCGGGGACCTGTCGGCGGCGATCGGACTGCTCGATCTGGAGCTGGTGGCTGGCGACGAGCAGGTCGTCGCGGCCGCACGCTCGACCGTGGGCCACGACTGGCGCTCGAACGCTCGACGTCGGCTGCCGGAGCTGATCGAGTCGCTCGAGGCGCGCCACCGCCGCCACGGGGACCTCGCGCAGACCATCGAGCCAGATCTCAAGGAAGCCCGGGGCGGCCTGCGCGACATGACCGTCCTGCGGGCGTTGACCTCAGCATGGCTGGCCGACCGTCCGCATGGTCAGGTCGACGCGGCATACGGCATCTTGTTGGACACCCGCGACGCACTGCACATGGTGACTGGACGAGGCCGCGATCGCCTCGGGCTCGAGGAGCAGGACGCGGTAGCGGCACTTCTGGGGCATCCCGATGCCGACGCGATGCTGGTCGACGTCAGCAATGCCGCACGCACCCTCAGCTATGCCATCAACGGGACGGTACGTCGTGCCTCCCAGTCACAGCGAGCCCGTGCCCTGCGCGTCGGTCCACGACGACCGGTGCTGAAGCCATTGGGTTTCGGACTCTTCGAGCATGACGGTGAGGTGGTTCTCGGAGCCCACCTCGATCCTTCCGGCGACCCCCTGCTGGTACTTCGCGCTGCCGTCGCCGCGGCCCGCCGCGGTCTGCCCTTGTCACCCGCGACGCTGGCGAACCTGGCTGCGCATTCCCCCGCGCTCCCGGTGCCGTGGACCCCCCTTGCCCGGTCCCTGTTCGTCGACCTCCTCGCGGCCGGCCCGGGGCTGATCACGGTGTGGGAGGGTCTGGACCTTGCGGGGCTTATCGACTCATGGCTGCCGGAGTGGGCCGCGGTCCGGAGCCGACCGCAGCGCAACGCCGTTCATCGACACACGGTCGACCGGCACCTGATCGAGACGGTCGTTCAGGCTACCGGCCTGATGCGAGACGTGGAGCGCCCCGATCTTCTCCTGCTTGCCGCTCTGCTGCACGACATCGGCAAGATCGCCGGCGCCCATGACCACTCCGTCGTCGGAGCTCCGCTTGCCGCCGCAGCAGCTCGCCGGATGGGTCTGGACGACGCGGAGGTCGAGGTGGTCGAGCTCCTCACCCGCGAGCACCTGACCCTCATAGACCTGGCGACCCGCCGTGACCCGGCTGATCGGGCAACCATCTCGGCGGTGACCGATGCAGTTGCTGGTCGTCGCGAGGTGCTGGAGATGCTTCGCGCCGTGACTGAGGCTGACGCGGGCGCGGTGGGTGCAGCCGCGTGGACAGACTGGCGGGCCAAGCTGCTCGAAGATCTCGTCGGCGGCGCGCGCGCGGCTCTGGGGGACGCTGCGCGGCCCGCCGACAAACCTGACGAGGCCGAGGATGTCCTTCCGCCACACATCGTGGCCGAGGTCGCGATAGGGGAACCGCACGTCGTGGTCCATCCCATCGGGGGCGCCTACCGCATCGATGTCTTCGACCGCGACCGCCTCGGCCTGTTCGCGGACACGGCAGGTCTGCTCGCGGCATACGGCCTGATCGTGAGGACCGCACGGGTACGCACCCAAGAGGGGATTGCGGCCAACCAGTGGCAGGTGGACTCACCCAGCGGCGATGTCCCGGATCCCGCCGGCATCGCTCGCGGGCTGGTGCAGCTCGGCCAGGGAGATCGCTCGCCGTTGCGGCCTCTGGAGCGCCGCACGGCCTATGCGGAGCCGGTCGGAGTGGGTCCGCGGCCAGTGACCCGCGCGATGGTCGTGCCCCACGCCTCTGCGGACTCGACGGTGATCGAGATCCGGGCACAAGACCGCCCGGGACTGCTGCACCAGGTGGGTATGACGTTCGCACGCGCCGGTCTGACGGTCCACAGTGCCCACATCGCCACGTATGCCGGCCAGACCCTGGACACGTTCTATGTCAGCGAGTTCGGGGGACGAGCCATGTCTCCCGCACGGGTTGCCCAGACGATATCCATGCTCATGGACGCATGCGACGAGGCACCTGCAACGGGAAGATAACCTTGCGTCGTGTTCACGAGCCTGTCTGACCGTCTGACCGCCACCTTCAAGAACCTGCGCGGCAAGGGGCGCCTGTCCGAATCGGACGTCAACGCGACGATTCGCGACATCCGCGTCGCGCTGCTCGACGCCGACGTCGCGCTGCATGTCGTGCGCGAGTTCACCGGCGCCGTTCGCGAGCGTGCGCTGGGCGCCGAGGTCATCGGTTCACTGAACCCGGCCCAGCAGATCGTCAAGATCGTCAACGAGGAGCTCGTGACGATCCTGGGCGGGCAGACTCGCCGGATCGAGTTCGCCAAGAACCCGCCGACGGTCATCATGCTCGCGGGCCTGCAGGGCTCCGGCAAGACCACATTGGCCGGCAAGCTCGCCAAATGGCTCAAGGACCAGGGTCACACCCCGATCCTGGTCGCGGCTGACCTCCAGCGACCCAACGCGGTGACCCAGCTCCAGGTCGTCGGTGAGCGCGCCGGCGTCCCCGTCTTCGCGCCGGAGCGCGGAAACGTCGCAGGCTACGACGCGGTTGTCGAGTCCGGCGATGGCACAACATCTTTCGGTGATCCGGTCTCGGTCTCGCGCCAGGGCGTTGCCGAGGCTCGCGCCAAACAGCATGACGTCGTCATCGTCGACACCGCCGGTCGCCTGGCCATCGACGAGAACCTGATGCGACAGGCTGCGGACATCAGGGCCGCGATCTCGCCGGACGAGGTCCTGTTCGTCATCGACGCCATGATCGGCCAGGCTGCGGTCGACACGGCACTGGCCTTCCAGCGGGGCGTCGACTTCACCGGCGTGGTCCTGGCCAAGCTCGACGGCGACGCGCGTGGTGGTGCGGCGCTGTCGGTGGCCAAGGTCACCGGGCGGCCGATCATGTTCGCCTCCACAGGTGAGAAGGTCGGCGACCTCGAGGTCTTCCACCCGGACCGCATGGCCTCACGCATCCTGGACATGGGTGACGTGCTGACGCTGATCGAGCAGGCGGAGAAGGCTTTCGACCGCGACCAGGCCGCCGAGATGACCCGCAAGTTCATGGAGGACGAGGACTTCACGTTCGACGACTTCCTGAGCCAGATGTCGGCCATCAAGAAGATGGGCTCCCTCAAGGCCATGCTCAAGATGATGCCGGGCATGGGTGAGATGCGCGACCAGCTGGACTCCCTCGACGAGCGCGAGTTCGACCGGGTCGAGGCCATGGTGCGTTCGATGACACCCTTCGAGCGCACGCATCCCAAGCAGATCAACGGCTCACGTCGGGCTCGTGTCGCCCGCGGGTCGGGTGTGACGGTCTCCGAGGTGAACAGTCTGCTCGAACGCTTCGGCCAGGCGCAGAAGATGATGCGGTCGCTGCGTCGCGGTGGTGGCACCGGCATCCCGGGGATGCCGGCGATTCCCGGCATGGGTGGGGGCAGGAAGGGTGCCAAGGGTCAGCAGCGCAAGAAGGGCAAGAGCGGCAACCCCGCCAAGCGCGCCCAGGAGGAGAGGGCCGCGGCAGAGAAGAGTGCGGGGGCCCGGGTGGCCGCCGCCAACAACGCCTTCGGTATGCCGGCTGGCCAGGATGCCGACGCGCCAACGACGCCCGGGGATCCGGCCAACCTCGAGCTTCCCAAGGGTTTCGAGAAGTTCCTCGGCACGTAGGCCGGCCTCGGCGAAACGGTGATTTGGCGCTCCTGACGTCGAGGGCTCTGTTCGGTAGCGTGGAACCATGGCTGACACCGAGCAGAACTGGGACTTCACCGGGCTCAGGGCGATGTTCCTCAACGGCACCCTGAAGCGCTCACCGGAGGTCTCCAACACGGAGGGCCTGATCGAGGTGAGCGCGTCGATCATGCGCCGGCATGGGGTCGAGGTCGAGGTCCTGAGGGCAATCGACCATGACATCGCGACCGGCGTCTATCCCGACATGACGGAGCATGGGTGGGAGACCGACGAGTGGCCGCAGATCTGGGAGCGGGTCAAGGCGGCGAACATCCTGGTCATCGCAGGGCCGATCTGGCTCGGCGACAACTCCAGCAAGACCAAGCAGATCATCGAGCGGCTCTACGCGCAGTCGGGGCAGCTCAACGACCAGGGCCAGTACGCCTTCTACGGCCGGGTCGGTGGGGCATTGATCACGGGCAACGAGGACGGCGTCAAGCACTGCACCATGAACATCCTCTACAGCCTGCAGCACCTGGGCTACGTCGTACCGCCGCAGGCAGATGCGGGGTGGATCGGGGACATCGGCCCAGGCCCGTCCTATCTCGACGAGGG
>DATCQG010000251.1:0-7790 GCA_036569625.1 Dermatophilaceae bacterium
CCGGAAGCCTGCACGGCACGGTAGAAGTTGCGGCCGATGCGACCAAAGCCATTGATACCAACGCGAACAGTCATGTGCTCGAGCCTTCCTGATCAGGAGTGTCTGTGCGGCCTGACCGCACGCCGGAATACCTCAACACGACCCTAGGCGATGTTTGGGGTCAGGTGACAACGGGGCCTTGAAAATCCAGGGTGACAAAGTCCGAACATGATGGGAAGGGCTGACCAAGCTATGCCTCGAGCATGTCCGCCGTGAGGTTGGCGTCGGTGCCGGCGACGCCGAGGTCAGTCGCCCGTTTGTCCGCCATGGCCAGCAGCCGACGAATCCGGCCCGCCACCGCGTCCTTGGTCATCGCCGGGTCGGCCAGCTGGCCGAGCTCCTCAAGGCTGGCCTCCTTGTGCTTGAGGCGCAGCATGCCGGCGTCACGCAGGTGATCCGGAACCTCCTCGGACAGGATCTCCAGCGCGCGCTCGACGCGCGCGCCCGCCGCCACGGACGCACGCGCGGAACGGCGAAGGTTGGCGTCGTCAAAGTTGGCCAGGCGGTTGGCTGTCGCCCGCACCTCGCGCCGCATCCGGCGTTCCTCCCAGGCCAGAACGGCGTCATGGGCGCCGAGTCTGGTCAGCATGGCGCCGATCGCGTCGCCATCGCGGATGACAACGCGATCCACGCCGCGAACTTCGCGCGCCTTGGCCTGTATGCCCAGTCGCCGCGCGGCGCCAACCAGTGCGAGCGCAGCCTCGGGGCCGGGGCAGGTGATCTCGAGGGCTGATGAACGGCCGGGCTCGGTCAAGGACCCGTGTGCGAGAAATGCACCGCGCCAAGCGGACTCAGCGTCGCAGACCGAACCGCTGACGACCCTGGGAGGCAGGCCCCGCACGGGTCGGCCGCGGGCGTCGATCAGCCCGGTCTGACGGGCCAGAGCCTCACCGTCCTGGACCACACGCACCACGTAACGACTGCCACGGCGAAGTCCCCCGGCGGCCAGCACGAGAATCCCGCTGCCGTGGCCGTAGACGTCCGCGATGTCCTTGCGCAGTCGGCGAGCGGCCGAGGCGGTATCGAGCTCGGCCTCGACCACGATCCGTCCCCCGACAATGTGCAGCCCCCCGGCAAACCTCAAGGTCGCCGACACCTCGGCCTTGCGACAACAGGGCTTGGTCACCGTGAGCCGGCTCAGCTCGGCCTTGACCATCGCCGTCATCGCCATGCGGGCCATCTTGTCACTCGTCTCCACTTCGGGGGGCCAGTTGCTGAAAACCAGACCCCCACGGTTCCTTGACCCCCAGCGACCGGCAGGTCCGGCATCCTTTCACCTGCCATTGCTGGTAGTTCGAGCACCCCACTGATGACCGCCCACCAATGCCAACACCGATGGTATGCCCTCGACGATGCAGGGTCGGTCGCGGCACCATCCTCACGGTCGATCATCACCTTGACCCGACTCGGCGGATGCGGCGTCCCCGACGGCGTGTGGGACAGGCCGGTGGTGGGTCAGCCCATGATGTCGCGGTATGCCGCCGCAAGCCGCAGCGAGTCGTGGTGGCCTTCTCGCCCCTGGGCTCCCACACGGGCAATGACCAGCTCTGCGCCCATCCGCCCCGCAGAACGCCGCAGTATCGCCTCGTCCCCGACGATCTCGGGGTCGGCCAGGACGACGTCCAGGTGCAGCTCAGGGGCGTGGGCGGCCAGGACCTCGAGGTGGTTCTCGGCCGAGAACCCCTCGGTCTCGCCCGTGTGCATCACGAGGTTCAGCGTGAGGATGCGCCTGGCATGTGTGTCCAGGAGAGCGTCACGGACGCCGGGGACCAGCAGATGCGGCATCACGGACGTGAACCAGGAGCCCGGCCCGAGGATCACCCAGTCCGCGGCCCGGATTGCCGCCACTGCTTCGTCACAGGCTGGAGGCTTCTCGGGGTTCAGCCGCACCGACTGGACCCGGCCGGTGGTCGTGGCTACCGCCTGCTGGCCGCGAACCGTGGTGACCTCGAGAGGTTGACGTGGGTCTGCGCCCATGACGCTGGCCTCGATGTTGAGAGGCACGGCAGCCATCGGCAGCACCCTGCCCTGGGCGTTGAGCAGCCGACCCACCAGATCCAGACCGCCGACCGTATCCCCGAGCAGGTCCCACAACGAGACGATCAGCAGGTTGCCGACAGCGTGCCCACCGAGCCGACCCTCGCCTGCGAAACGGTGCTGGAGAACATCGCGCCACTGGTGGCCCCACGCCGTGTCATCGCACAGGGCTGCCAACGCCATCCGCAGGTCTCCCGGTGGGAGCACGTCGAACTCGTCACGCAGCCGTCCGCTGGAGCCGCCGTCGTCGGCGACCGTGACCACAGCGGTGATCCTGTCCGTGACCAGCCGTAGGGCCGCGAGCGACGCCGCCAGGCCGTGCCCGCCGCCAAGGGCAACCACGGCAGGACGGGTCACTCACGCCCCAGATCGCGATGGACAAGGAACGTCGCCACGTCCTCGCCGTTGAGCCTGGAGGCAAGCGCCTCGGCGACGGCCACCGAGCGGTGCTTTCCACCGGTGCAACCCACCGCGAGGGTGACGTATCGCCGCCCCTCACGTTGGTATCCGGCGATCACCGGATGCATCAGGTCGACGACGCGTTCGACAAACTCCCCGGCACCAAGACTCCTCAGGACGTATCGGGACACCTCCGGGTCCGTGCCGTTCTTGGCGCGCAGCTCCGGGATCCAGAACGGGTTGGGCAGGAAACGCATGTCGAAGACCAGGTCGGCATCCAGCGGGATTCCGTACTTGAAACCGAAGGACATGACCGCGATGCGCAGGGGAGGCCCGCCCGAACCGGCGAAGATCTGGGACACCTTGGCCGAGAGCTGATGCACATTCAGGCCGGAGGTGTCGATCAGGACGTCGGCCTCGGAGCGCAGATCCGCCAACAGCTCACGTTCGTGGATGATGCCGTCCAGCATCCTCCCCTGACCTTGCAGCGGGTGCGGTCGGCGAACGCTCTCGAACCGTCTGACCAGTGCCTCGTCGGTGGCGTCGACGAAGATCAGCCTGGGCGCCCAGCCCATCTCCCTCAAGGACTGCAGAGCGTCACGGAAGGCGGTGAAGAAGGTACGGCTGCGCACATCGATAACGGCGACGAGCTTCCTGACTCCGCCATCGGCCTGTTCGTCCGCCAACCTGGCCAGGGGCAGCATCATCTGGGGCGGGAGGTTGTCGACGACGTACCAGCCGAGATCTTCCAGGACGTTGGCCGCGGTGCTGCGGCCCGCCCCGCTCATCCCGGTGAGGATGACCAGCTCGGTCGCCTCCGGGCCGTTGGCCGGTTCGGAGTCGCTGCCAGACGCTGCCGGGCCGGTGCCGGGGCCGGAGCCCGGGGATGCTGGCTTCATCGCTGTCCTCGCTGTGTGGTCGGCATTCAATGTCACGTGAGCATCTCACCGGTCGTCACGTTGACGGAGGAGGCGGGCTGGGTCGCGGTGTCGTGGAGCTTCAGATGAATGGTGGCAGCCAGGGCCGCACCGATGCCGGGCACTTCTCGAATCTCGTCAACAGTGGCGGCCCTCATCGCCTTGACCGAGCCAAAATGCCGCAGCAGCGCCTTGCGCCTGGCGTCGCCCAGACCGGCGATGTCATCCAGCACACTGGCAGTCATGGCCTTCGACCGCCGTTGACGGTGGAAGGTGATGGCGAACCTGTGCGCCTCATCCCTGACCCTCTGCAAGAGATAGAGACCCTCACTGCCGCGCGGAAGGATGATCGGGAACTCCTGACCGGGGAGCCAGACCTCTTCGAGCCGCTTGGCCAGCCCGACCAGCGCAACGTCATCGATCCCCAGCTCTGCCAAAGCTGACCGCGCGGCGTTCGCCTGGGGCAGGCCACCATCGACCACCACCAGGTTCGGCGGGTAGGCGAATCGTCGCGGCCGGCCTGTCTCCGGATCGATCCGGCTCGGCCCCGACCGGTCGCCGCCTACGGCCAGCTCGTCGACAGCGGCCTCGAGCGCCATGCCCTCGATGTCGCTGGCTTCGGCCCGGTCGTCCAGGTAACGCTTGAACCGACGGGTCAGCACCTCATGCATGGCCGCGGTGTCGTCGATCTGCGGGTTGGCCTCCCCAGACGGGCCCACAGCCCCCTTGACGATGAACCTGCGGTACTCGCCCTTGCGGGGCAGACCGTCCTCGAACACCACCATGGACGCCACGACGTTGGTGCCCTGCACATGGCTCACGTCGAAGCACTCGATCCTCAGAGGTGCACTGGACAGGTCAAGCCCGTCCTGGAGCTCTTGGAGCGCAAGGCTGCGGGTGGTCAGGTCACCAGCCCGGGACACCTTGTGGCGGACCAGTGCCTGGTCCGCGTTGCGTTTGACCGTCTCCATCAGCGCACGCTTGTCGCCACGTTGGGGGACCCGCAGGTCGACCTGGGCGCCCCGTAGCCGGGTGAGCCACTCTCGCATCGGCACCGGATCCGGCGGCAGGACAGGGACCAGGACCTCGCGCGGAACCCCCTCGGGTGACTCACCGCCATAGACCTGCTGGAGCAGGTGTTCGACAACCGATGACAGCTCAGCGGCGTCCTCCGAACCACGCTCGACCACCCAGCCACGCTGGCCACGAACCCGTCCGCCGCGTACGTGGAAGACCTGGACCGCTGCCTCGAGCTCGTCCTCAGCGAGGGCGAACACATCGGCATCGGTCGCATCGGCAAGGACCACGGCTGACTTCTCCAGTGCCCTGGTCAGCGCCCCGATGTCGTCGCGCAACCGGGCAGCCTGCTCATAGTCGAGCTCGGCGGCAGCGGCCTTCATCCGCGCCTCGAGCCGCTGGACGAACTTGCCCGTGTTACCGGCCATGAAGTCACAGAAGTCCTCCGCGATGGCCCTGTGCTCGTCGACGCTGACCCTGTCGACACACGGCGCGGAGCACTTGTCGATGTAGCCGAGCAGACATGGCCGACCGACCTGGCCGGCACGCCTGAAGACACCGCTGCTGCAGGTGCGCATGGGGAAGACCCGCAACAGCTGGTCGAGCGTCTCGCGGATCGCCCACGCATGGGCATAGGGACCGAAGTATCGCGTCCCTTTGCGCTTGGCACCCCGCATCACCTGAGCGCGCGGAAACGCCTCCCCCATCGTGACTGCGAGGTAGGGGTAGGACTTGTCGTCGCGGTACTTGACGTTGAAGCGCGGGTCGAACTCCTTGATCCAGGAGTACTCCAGCTGCAGCGCCTCGACCTCGTTTGCCACGACGGTCCACTCGACGCTCGCACCGGTCGTGACCATCGACCGTGTTCGCGGGTGCAACGCCGAGAGGTCCTGAAAATAGGACGCGAGCCGCGAGCGCAACGAGTTGGCCTTGCCGACGTAGATGACCCGACCGTCGGCGTCGCGGAACCGGTAGACCCCTGGGTCGAGAGGGATCTCGCCCGGTCCGGGACGGTATGACGACGGGTCGTTCACAACCTCACTCTATGAGGGGACCCGAACATGAAGAGCGATGACCAACATTGGTCCTCGGGCAGGTCAGCGCAGCCCTCGAACGAACCCACCAGCGGTTCGCACGTCGTTGACCCTCGACTCCCAGGTCATCCCGACGCCGAGCAACACTCCCCCGACGAGGAACAGCAGGGTCCAGCGCGGGATGAAGGCAGCGACCGGCCAGATGTTGCGCAGCGCCAGCAGCCCGGTCGCGACGACACCGAGGGCAAACGGGGCAGCGAGCCTGACCTGTACGCCCAGAGCCACCAAGGTCACTGACGCGAAGGCCACGAACAGCCCGCGCCAGGAGATGGGCTCGTCAAGGGCCAGGAACAATGACGGAGTCAGGGCCAACCCCATCCCCGGCCCGAGGCAAGGCCAGGTCGACTCGCGGGGGTCGTGCCGAAGGCGTCGGACCCCGTAGAACAACAGCGCCATGGCCGCAGGGACCGTGTACCACTCAACAGTCTGAATGTTGTTGTCCGCCAAGCGGATCCATGAAGCAACCGTCAGCAGCAGACCGCTGACCCAGCCGGCCTTGCGCCGATCCTCGGACAGATATGCCGTGATGCCCGCTGCGACGCCAAGCACGGTGAGCTCGAGAGCACGATGCGATGGCGAGCTTTCCGCCATGGCCAGGCCAGCCACCGCCCAGGTCACCGACAGCCCCTCGGCAACTCCTCGCGTCAGGGCCGCCTCGCGCAGCGTCTGCGACGCCACAAGTCCCAGCGAGCCGATCACCGCGATCACCAGCCCGTGGAACGGCCGAGGCGCCTCCGCAAACGTCAGCCACTGTGCCGCGCCGAAAAGGGCGAACAGCCCTGCCACAGTGAGGAACCCGGCCCTGACCATCTCTCGACGCTCGGTCAGCGCCCAGGCAAGAGCGGTCAACGCGATCACCGTCCACGCAAGCGGGTCGGCCAGGTCGTCGTAGTAGGCGCAGACGCGCATGATCGCCAACAACGCCGACCCGAGCACGAGGAGCGTGTCGTGCCCCCACGCCCGGGCGCCCCAGAGCAGGACCAGGGCCGCAACGACAAGCACCGCCATCGACGTCCAGAACCCGGCGCCATACAGGATCGGCAGGACTCCGAGCGCCGCCACGAGAACGCCTGCGGTGTGGTGCCACTCGAGAGAGACGCGATGGCTGTGGATGGTGACCCGCGGCAACAGCGCGAGGACCACCAACGCGGTCAACGGCAGCAACCATGGACCAACGTCCCCGCTCAGCAGGTTGAGCGGGAGCCCCTTCGGCCCCCGCCAGCTGCCGATCAGGGCCAGCCCCATCCGGGCACCAATCGCGACAATGTCGGGCAGGAGTCCGACGACCGAGCTCAGACCAAGGACCAACGCGGTGCCGCCAACAGCCGGCGACCAGTGGCCGGGAACCCGGACAGAAGTCAGGGCCGCGACGACGTATCCGGCCAGCATCACCGCGGCTCCCACCACCCAGCCGTGCGACCAGCCGATGACCTCGAAGACGATCAGCAATGGGAAGAGGGAAAGGCCGGCGGCGACCCGTCGCCATACTGCGTCGGGCAGTCGGATCGACCAGAGACCAGCCACCAGCGCCACGGTCAACGCAGGCCAGGCCTGAGCGAGGCGTCCGAGGTCCCCGCTGAGCTGGTCGGCGGCATGGTGGGTTCCGACCGCGACTGCGGTCAGCCAGCCCAGGCCACCGAGGCACCCGGTGGCCCATAGAGCCACAGGGAGGCGAAGGCGTCGCCACGCGACATACAGCAAGGAGGCCGCGACCGTGACGATCACTGATGAGACGGCATACCCGTGGCTGGAGACGCGCAGCACGCCGATGGCCGCCCGTGCCGTGCCAAGGGCAACCGCGCCGTCAAGGCTCCACAACCAGCCGTTTCGTCTCCGCACGACGAGTGCGCCGGCGCCGGCAGTCGCGACCAGCAGGCCTCCGGCGAGGATCTCGTACGGCGCGGCAGCCAGGTCAGCCAGGCCCAGCAGTCCGACTCTTCGCCCGGCGGTCAGGTCGAGCACGAACATCCCACAAGTGATGACGGCCATGGCCTCTGCGGTCGCCTGGAGCCCCCGCGCCAGCGCCATGTGAGCGAACAGTCCAAAGCCCGTGGTGAGAACGATCAGGATGAGTGCCCGGATCGCCAGGGGCAGATCGACCCATGCGACAGCGATGAACACGGCACCGGCAGCCAAGACGCACAAAGCCCCCAGGACCAGCAGGATGACGCCGACCGACCTGCCCGCGAACCAGGATCGGGCAACCGCAATCTGGGGCACGCCCTCGACCGGCACCGCCGTCGGCTGACCGAAGGGCGGGGCCTGCTGGAGCAATGGTGGGGCTGCG
>DATCQG010000252.1:0-4337 GCA_036569625.1 Dermatophilaceae bacterium
CTTGACAATCCGTCGGGATGGCTGCCACGGATGGGTTCCTCATGACGTCGCCTTTGGTGAGCTACGAGTATGTCGTGCTGCGCTGCGTCCCGCGCGTCGACCGGGACGAGTTCGCCAACGTCGGCGTCGTCATCCACAGCCAGGCGGTCGACTTCCTGGACTGCGCCTTCGCCGTCGACCCTGACCGGCTGAGGTCCTTGTCCCCCGACCTGGACCTGGAGTCGGTTGATGCGACGCTGCAGACGATCTGCGCCATCTGCCGCGGGGAGCAGGCGCCCGGACGCCACTTGCTGGAAACGCTTGGCCAACGGTTCGGCTGGCTCTCTGCGACCCGGAGCACGGTCGTCCAGCCGAGTCCTGTTCACGGCGGTCTCACCAGGGACCCTGCCGCAGAGCTCGAGCGTCTCCTTGACCGGTTGGTTGGCTGACCAATTCTGTTGCGGTCGTTACTCATTCACAGGTGAGTGCCCGACAGCGCGAAGAAGGCCAGGTCCAGGGCGGCGATCAGGATCGTGGCCTGGAAGAAACGCCTCGATGACGGGTCACGGTAGGCGGCGGTCGCGGCGAGGATGGCCACCAGAGCCGCGCTGAGGAAGCCAACCCAGCGCCACAGGCTTGACGGCCCGCCGGGACCGAAGAGGATTACCGCCGACGCCGCCAGCAGGATCGCCGCTGCAGTCAGTGACGTGGTCCTCGCACCGAGCCGATGCGGCAGTCCGCGGACACTGGTGGCCGCGTCGTCGCCAAGGTCTGGCAGCACGTTGGCCAGATGGGCAGCCACGCCCAGCAACGCTCCTGCGGTCAGAGCCCAGGGCGCCGGCCAACGAGGCGACGAGACCGAGAGGGTTGCAACCGCAGGCAGCGTCCCGAACGCGATCGCATAGGGCAGCCAGGACAGGACGGTCGCCTTCAGCCCCAGGTTGTAGAGCCAGCCACAGAGCACGACGACCAGTGCGGCCGCGCCCGCGGGCCACCCCAGGACTGCCGACAGCGCAAGGGTCAGGATGAGCGCGACAACGGCGGCGGTGCGTACGAGGCGGGGCTCAACTGCCCCGGCCGCGACGGGTTTGTCCGACCGGTGCACAGCTCGATCCCGCTCGGCGTCCAGGTAGTCGTTGGACCAGCCGATCGACAGCTGTCCCGTGAATACTGCAGCGGTCACCAGCATGCCGCGGCCGACGGGAAGGGCGGCCAGCGCGGCCAGACCGGCACTCAATGTGGTGACGGCCACCGAGGGGAGCGGGTGACAGGACAGCGCCAGCCCTCGCACCAGCCGGGAAGACGACATGACGCGATGCTAGAGCGAGAAGGTCCAAAGTTTGGGCTGATGGCCCTTTCATTCCCTAAGGTTGAGCATGTGACCACCTTGGCCGGCGTACACGCCGTCGTGCCGCCGCGCAGCTACACACAGGCCGAGATAACGGCGGCCTTCACCGAGATGTGCCTGGGACCGGACGGCAACCGGGCTTTGCTGGCACGGCTGCACGCCAACTCACGGGTCAGCAGCCGGCACCTCGTTCTGCCGCTGGAAAAGTATGGCACGCTCAACGGCTTCGGCGAGTCGAATGACCTGTTCATCGAGCACGCAGTCCAGCTTGGCGCCGCTGCTCTGACCGGAGCGTTGCAGCGCGCCGGCATCGGTCCGTCCGAGGTCGATGTGGTCATCTCCACCACTATCACCGGTATCGCCGTCCCCTCGATCGAGGCTCGCATCGCCGAGGTCGTCGGCCTGCGCCCTGATGTGAAGCGGGTGCCTCTGTTCGGGCTCGGCTGCGTAGCCGGTGCCGCCGGGATCGCACGCCTGCACGACTACCTCATCGGTCACCCGAACGAAGTCGGGGCCCTGTTGTCCGTCGAGCTCTGTTCGCTGACCGTGCAGCGGGACGACCGCTCCGTCGCCAACCTGGTGGCCAGCGGGCTGTTCGGCGACGGCGCAGCCGCGGTGGTGGCGGTCGGCTCGAACCGGCCAGAACCAGGTCCGCGCGTGCTCGACTCCCGCAGCCACCTCTACCCGGACAGCCAGCGGATCATGGGTTGGGACGTCGGCGATGGTGGCCTGAAGATCGTGCTCGACGGGCGGGTGCCAGAGATCGTCCAGCAGTATCTCGGCAAGGACATCCGCTCGTTCCTGGCCGCCCATTCGCTGGAGGTCAAGGACATCGCCGCCTGGGTCTCCCACCCGGGCGGCCCCAAGGTGATCGAGGCCATCGAGGCCGAGCTGGGCCTTGCCGGTGACCCGCTGGAGCTCACGTGGCGTTCACTCGACCTGATCGGCAACCTCTCGTCATCCTCGGTGCTGCACGTGCTGCGCGACACCCTCGACAAGCGTTCGCTCACGCCGGGGACTCCCGGGATGTTGATGGCGATGGGTCCGGGCTTCTGCTCCGAGCTCGTCCTTCTGCAGTGGTGAGCATCCGATGACGTTCTACGTCCTGCTGATCGTCGCCGTCGCAGCAGAGCGACTCGCCGAGCTGGTCGTGTCAAAGCGCAACCTGGCTTGGGCGCGAAAGCACGGCGGCCGCGAATATGGTTTCAGGCACTACCCATTCATGGTCTTCCTGCACACCGGGCTGCTCGTCGCCTGCCTCCTGGAGGCCGCGCACCGACCGTTCGTGCCGGCCCTGGGCTGGCCGATGATCGCCGTGGTCGCGCTGGCCCAGGCTCTGCGCTGGTGGTGCATCGCCGTCCTCGGCCCACGGTGGAACACCCGGATCATCGTGGTGCCCGGACTGCCGCTGGTCGACCGGGGGCCGTACCGCTGGATGCGTCATCCGAACTATGTAGCAGTTGTACTGGAGGGGATCGCTCTGCCGCTGGTTCATACGGCGTGGATCACCGCCGTCGTCTTCACGGTGGTCAACGCCGCACTGCTCCGGGTGCGGATCTCGGCCGAGAACGCAGCGTTGGCGCAGGGTTTGGCAGAGACCCCGCCGTCGTCGACGAGGTTGCCTCAGTGATCGACGCCGACCTCATCGTCGCCGGAGCCGGCCCGGCCGGGCTGGCCACCGCGTTGTTCGCGGCGCGGGCCGGATTGCACACGGTGGTGCTCGACGACCGGCCCAGCCCCATCGACAAAGCGTGCGGTGAGGGCTTGATGCCCGGAGCCGTTCGGGCTCTGAGTGAGCTCGGGGTGCATCCGCAAGGACGGGCGATCTGCGGCATCCGCTACACCGACGGCCGTCGCACCGTGGATGCTGCCTTCCGTCACGGTCCCGGCCTGGGTGTGCGCCGCACCACCCTGCAGGCGGCGATGCTCGACGCCGCTCGAACCGCCGGGGTGGAGGTGGTGCCTTCCCGCGCCGAGAACGTACGCCAGGACGTCGACGGCGTGAGCGTCGACGGCCGGAGGGCTCGGTACCTGGCTGTGGCCGACGGGCTCCACTCCCCCATCCGCCGCCGGCTCGGCCTTGAGCGAGCCCCCGATTCGAGGACCGCACGGCGGTGGGGCACCCGGCAGCATTTCGCAGTGGCCCCGTGGACCGATCTTGTCGAGGTGCACTGGGGGGCCCGCGCAGAGGCCTACGTCACACCGGTCGGTCCCGGGCTGGTCGGCGTCGCCGTCCTGTCAAGCATCCAAGCACCGTTCACCGAGCAGCTCGCCGACTTTCCCGCGCTGTGCGACCGGCTCCCCGCCGCAGGGGTCACGTCCGTCCTGGGAGCCGGACCACTCCGCCAGAAGACTTCGGCCCGAGTGGCCGGACGGGCGCTGCTGGTGGGGGACGCCGCCGGATACGTCGATGCCCTGACCGGCGAGGGCATCGCTGTCGCGATGGCCTGCGCTCGCGCACTCGTGGACTGCGTCGTCGCAGGCGACCCAGGAGCCTACGAACGACGCTGGCTCGCGGCGTCGCGGCGATACCGCACGATCACCTCGTCCTTGCTCTGGGCTCGGCGTCAGCCGCTGCTGGCCCCAAACATCGTCCGGCTCGCCACCCGGCTGCCACGCGTGTACACCGCGGCCGTGCAGCAGCTGGCGCGCTGAGATGGCCGGGTTCGAGGAATGGGTGGTGCTCTGCGATCCGGACGGCGCTGCCGCGGGGACGGCACCGAAGCCGACGGTCCACCACCGTGACACACCGCTGCACCTTGCCTTCTCCTGCTACGTGTTCGACCCCGCGGGCCGAGTCCTGGTGACCCGCCGGGCCCATGACAAGCAGACGTTCCCCGGAGTGCGAACCAACAGCTGCTGTGGTCACCCTTCACCCGGCGAGGGGATGCGCATCGCAGTGCTTCGCCGTCTGCAGCAGGAGCTCGGGGTCGTTCCGGCCGAGCTGGACCTGATCCTGCCCGCGTTCCGTTACCGGGCAACAGCCGTGGACGGGACCGTCGAGAACGAG
>DATCQG010000253.1:0-1815 GCA_036569625.1 Dermatophilaceae bacterium
GTGACCATCCGAAGTCTCACAAGCCGATCCGCTTGCGGCTTAGCCTCGATCCACCGATGTTGATGGTGTGGTGAGTGGGTCGTAACGCGAGAATGCCCTTACGTACCGGGAGAATTGGACTTATCGAAGGTCCCAATTCAACCAGCCGGAAGGGCATCTCGTAGATGCAACTTTCTCACACTCGCCCGGTCCGGTCAGCGGTGTTCGACGACCCGAATCTCGTGTCGTCAGCCGGGCTGGTCCCGATGCTGGCTCTGGCCCGGTCCGCCGGCCTGGCGGACTTGGCCGGTAGGCATCTGAGCGTGCCCACCGACAAGGGCGCAAACGCGGGCTTGAAGGTCGCCTCGCTCGTGGCCGGGATGGTCGCCGGCGCGGACAGCATCGAAGACATGGCGCTGCTGCGCCACGGCGGGATGGGCAAGGTCTTCACCAACGCTTACGCGCCCTCGACGTTGGGCTCGTTCCTTCGCTCGTTCACCTTCGGCCACGTCCGCCAGCTCGACGCGGTAGCCGCCAGGTTCCTGACCGGGCTGGCCGCTTCAACGCCGCTGGTGGCCGGGATCGATCAGCACGCGCTGGTCGATATCGACGACACCATCATCGAGGTCCACGGCTATGGCAAGCAGGGCTCGGGTTACGGATACTCCGGGGTCCGCGGCCTGAACGCGCTGATCGCCACGCTGACCACCAATCAGGTGGCGCCGGTGATCGTCGGGCAGCGACTGCGGAAGGGGTCGTGTGGCTCACCTCGGGGCGCCAAGCGCCTGGTCACCGACGCGTTGGCCACTGTCAAGAAGCTACGCACGCACCCGGTCGGCACCAAGGTCCTGCTGCGGGCGGACTCCGCGTTCTACGGACGTGGCACCGTCGGCGCCGCGGTCCGCGCCGGCGCGCAGGTCTCGGTCACCGTCCGGCTCGACCCGAAGGTGAAAGCGGCCATCGCGGCAATACCCAATGACGCGTGGCAGGCGATCGAGTACACGAACGCGATCTTCGACCAAACCACCGGGGCCTGGATCTCGACCGCGCAGGTCGCCGAGATTCCGTTCACCGCGTTCGCCGCCGGCAAGAAGACCGATCACGTCCCCGGGCGGCTCGTCGTGCGCCGGATCCCCGACCTGAACCCCCACCCCGGGCAGGTAACCCTGTTCGAGACCTGGCGCTTCCACGCGTTCTTCACCACCAGCACCCTGGACACCATCACCGCGGACAAGACCCACCGCGCCCACGCGATCATCGAACAAGTCCACGCCGACCTGAAGAACTCGGCCCTGGCCCACCTCCCATCGGGGAAGTTCACCGCCAACGCCGCCTGGCTCGTCCTGGCCGTGATGGCATTCAACCTCACCCGCGCCGCAGGCACCCTGGCCGGGCCGGCGATGGCCAAGGCCACCACCGCGACGATCCGTCGCAAGCTCGTTCACGTACCCGCCCGGATCGCGTCCTCGGCTCGACGCCTGACACTGCACCTACCCAGAGCGTGGCCCTGGGAGAACGCGTGGACCACGCTCTTCACCGGATTGTGCGCACCGCCGCCAGCGGTCGCCACGACCTGACCACCACGGCCACCCAGGGCCCGAAGAAGAACCAGTGGAACACCACCAACAGCGAGGTTGCAGGATCAGCCACGCCCAGTCACAGACCCAACCGCTCCAGCGTCACGCGCCCGCGTCACCAAGGCTCATCGGTGGATCGAGGTTAAGTGCAAAGGCATATATTTACGCGGTGACCTTCGACGTGACTGCGGACGCCTACGCCCGGTTCATGGGTCGGTATTCCGAGCCTTTAGCGGTGCAGTTCGCGGAACTGGCCGGC
>DATCQG010000254.1:0-13279 GCA_036569625.1 Dermatophilaceae bacterium
TTCGCGCAAGATCCGCCCACTGCGTCTCGTGGCTCGGAGGGACCTGCACCCAAGCCTTCATGGGCCGCCCGGCCATCGGCTCGAACAGACGTGAGCCTTCCAGCGCCAAGGCCGCGGCGTGCGCCTCCCCCTCGAGCTTGAACACCATGTCCTCGCCATAAAGACCCGCGAACGCCTTGCCGTCCCGGCGCTTGATGGACGGCATCCCGAACATGGAGGTGCCCACAATGTCCAGCTCGTTCTCCAGCTCATCGACCAGCCGGTCAAATCGTGCACGGCCGACCTCGGAGGGCTGTGCCAGCTTCGGTGGTTGCGTCATGGTCCGACTCTAACGTCGGGACGGGCTTGCACGCTCAAGGTCGTGCGAGCACCGAAGGCCTCAGAACAGCGCACTCATGAGTGCCCGGCGCGCCTTCTGCACGCGTTCGTCGTGCGTACCGACCACCGAGAACAGCTCGATCAGGTGCTCGCGCACAGTGTTGCGCTCATCACCCTCGGTCGCACGAACCGTATCGATCAGCCGAACGAAGGCGTCCTCGACGTGGCCACCCAGAACATCCAGGTCAGCCACCAGCATCTGGGCATCAATGTCCGTGGGGGCCTGCGCCGCCGAGGCCCGAGCAGCCTGCGGATCAACACCTGCGGTCCGCTGCATGAGCCTGACCTGGGCAAGGCCCGCGGTTGCCTCATCGTCAGCAGGATTCTGCGCCAACGCCTCTGCGTAGGCAGCCGCCGCAGCATCCAGGTCGTCGCGCTCGATCGCGTCGAACGCCTGCTGGTGCAGAGGTGAGAGCTCAGGCTCGGCATCAGCCTCCGTCGGAGCGGTGACCGCGATCCGCCCTGTGACGCCGTGCTCGGCCGCCAGCTTGAGCAGCTCGTCAATGTACGACCGCACCTGCTCGACCGGCTGAACACCCGTGAACAGCGGCACCGGCTGGCCCGCCACCAGCCCCAAGGTCACGGGCACCGACTGGACCTGAAAAGCCTGCAACAAGGCAGGGTTGGCGTCGACGTCGATCGACACGACCTGGACACGTCCTTCGTATGACGCCGCCGCTGAAGCGAGCACATCGACAAAGTCACCCGAAGCCGGCAGTCGTTGCGACCAGAGAACCACCACTGCTGGGACCTTCTGCGTACCGGTGACGATGGCCTGGAAGCCAGCGTCGGTGCCCTCGATGACGAGTCCGTCGGATCCCGCTGCGCCAGCGGCGGGCGTCGCCGCACCAAGTGCGGACAGGTCGACGGCGCCTCGGAGGGCGGCCGCGCTGATGGGATGCGAAGTCATGGCCTCATTGTCCCTGACGCCGGTCCTGATCAGGAGCCCGACCCCGCGACGACCTGCTCCGAGGCGGCGACCAACGTAGCCCGCCCCGAGGACCGGGGCACGGCGAACACCACGAACTCGAGCGTGGTGATCGAGGCCGCCCTGGTGATCCGCTTCTTGCCCGTCAGCAGTACGAACTCCTTGTTCCCGGCCGTGTTGACGGCCTGTCCCGACTTCACCGAAAAAGAGTCTGTGCGCTCGAGGACGCCGAAGACCAACGCGTCGCCAGAGGCTTGGCGCACGGCATACACAGAGTTCGGGACGACCTTGTGGACCTGCGAGAAACGGGCCTGAGCAAGCACAGCTTTGGCAATGCCGGCTGCCTTGGCGCGTACCTGCGCAGAGAAGGAGTCTGGTGCGACCGACGACTTGGCCACGGCCTTCGCAGGAAAAGACATCCCGGCGGCGTATGCCTTCAGCAGCGCAATGTCGCTCACCGCCAACCCACTGCTGTCGGTCACGAGAGGTGAACCCTTGGTGAGCGGGTCGAAGGGCTTGAGCGAGGATCCCGGCAGCATCGTGGCCGACGCGCTGATTCGGTAGGGCGTCGCGGCGTTCGGGGACGTCAGCAGGTACAGGATCGGCAGCGGTCCCTCGGAGGCGACGGTCTGGGCGAGGATGACCCGGGGGTAGCCAAAACCGCGAGGCACTGCCAGGAGCCGCGGCTGCTTCGGCGCAAGGAGTGGCGAGACTGCCCCTGTCGGCTGGACCCCCGCTAGCCTGGCTCGCGCATTCGCGGCCCGCAGACCCTCACTGGTGTATGCCGTCCTCAGCACGGCTCGCACCTTCGTACCGGCTGTCGTCTCGCCCTGCTGGGCAGCGGTGAAGTCCCGGGTGAGGATGCTCGCGGCCTGGGCCAGTGTCAGCGGCACCGAGGACGGGTTCGCCTTTGGCGGCGGATGGATGCCCAGCACGGCGTTCGCGGCTCCGCATCCGGTGACGGACACGGCAGTGACGATGGAGAGGGCGAAGACGCGGACCCTTCTTGTCATGTCGTCACCCCACTGTGTCGGCCGGGTCTCATCGAGCTGCCCCCCGGACGGGTGTGCCACAGATCGCCGAGCGCGAACGCGGCGACAATCGACCCGATCAGGGCCACCGCGAGAGCGTCGAAGAACCAGGCACGATCGGCCCACGTCAAGGTCATGGTGACGCCCCTGAGTGCGGTGGCATCGGCGGAGGTGACCACCGCGGTCTCGGGTCCGCTGCCCTGGTTGACCACCAGCTGAGCCGAACCTGCACCCTTGGCCGTGAGTCGCCATACATCCGCAGCACTGATGCCGGTGGGTGCGCCGGCTCCCGACGCCCGAAGGTCCAGCGTCCCGGCCGGATAGTGCACGCCGCTCACCGTCGAGACAGCAGACCTCGCGAGAACGGCGCGGGCATCCGCGCTTGGAGCCACCAGCAGCCGTACCCCTCCGCCATCATTGCGCGTCGCCGTGATCCGCACTGGCACGCCCACGGCATTGAGTACGTACGGCTCGACGACGAGGGCGCCCGGGTCCTTCGAGGTGACGCTGAAGCGAGCCTCACCGGAGGGCCCGAGCTTGAAGGCGTTCCATGCCCCGAAGATCGCGAGAACCCCGCCCAGCAAAACCACGACAACGCTGAGGACCCGTCGCACTGTTGCCGGCAAGTCTGGTCCTCCTGTTGATGGTGGTCGTGATGTTGACAACCCGGGCAGTGGTCGGAAGTGGCGGGTCAGAACCGCGCGGGCTCCCGATAGACGCCCCAGACCTCACGCAGAGCGTTGCAGATCTCGCCGAGCGTGGCCTCGGCCCGCACCGCGTCGAGCATGGCGGGAACCATGTTCTCCGACGTCCCCGCTACCTCGACCAGGTGGCGGACGCCAGCGTCGACGGCACTCTGGTCGCGAGCACCCTTGCGCACAGCCAGGGTTGCCACCTGCTCCCGCTCGACCTCATGACTGACCCGCAGGATCTCAAGCTCGTGGCTGACCGACTCGGTGTGGCAGTTGACGCCGACAACCTTCTTCTCGCCCTTCTCCAGGGCAATCTGGTAGGTGAAGGCCGCATCCGCGATCTCGGACATGAACCAACCGTCCTCGATGCCGCGCAGGATGCCTGAAGTCATGGGTCCGACCTCGTGGGCCAGAGTGCCGTCCGGCCCTGGTTGGCGACCGAGCTCACCCATGGTGCGGATCTTGTCGAAGATCGCTTCCGCGTCAGCCTCGATACGGTCGGTGAGGGCTTCGACGTACCAGGAACCACCCAAAGGGTCGGCGACGTTGACGACACCGGTCTCCTCCATGATCACCTGCTGCGTGCGCAGCGCAACCTCGGCCGACTGCTCGGTCGGCAAGGCAAGGGTCTCGTCAAGAGCGTTGGTGTGCAACGAGTTTGTGCCGCCCAGGACAGCGGCCAGCGCCTGTACGGCGGTACGCACGACGTTGTTGATCGGCTGCTGGGCCGTGAGCGAGACCCCGGCGGTCTGGGTGTGGAAGCGGAGCCACTGCGCCTTGTCGGTCTTGGCGCCGTACGTGTCACGCATCCAACGTGCCCAGATCCTGCGGGCGGCGCGGAACTTGGCGATCTCCTCGAAGAAGTCGAGATGGCTGTCGAAGAAGAAGGACAGGCCGGGGGCAAAGACGTCGACGTCCATGCCGCGCGAAAGCCCGAGCTCCACGTAGGCGAACCCGTCGGCGATGGTGAACGCGAGCTCCTGCGCGGCGGTGGATCCCGCCTCGCGGATGTGGTAGCCGGAGACGGACAAGGGCTTGTACGCCGGGATGTTGACCGAGCAGTACTCCATCAGGTCCCCGATGAGACGCAGATGGGGCCCCGGCTCGAACAGCCATTCCTTCTGGGCGATGTACTCCTTGAAGATGTCCGTCTGCAAGGTGCCGTTGAGAACGGCGGGATCGATGCCCTGCCGTTCCGCAGCGACGATATACATGCAGAAGACGGGCACAGCCGGACCGCTGATGGTCATCGAGGTGGTGACCCCGCCCAGCGGTATGTCCTTGAAGAGGGTCTCCATATCGGAGGCCGAGTCGATGGCCACCCCACAGTGGCCCACCTCACCCAGGCTGAGGGTCTCGTCGGAGTCACGGCCCATCAGGGTCGGCATGTCGAAAGCCACGCTGAGGCCGCCGCCCCCGCGGGCCAGGATCATCTTGTACCGCTCGTTGGTCTGCTCTGCGTTGCCGAAGCCCGCGAACTGCCGGATCGTCCAGGGGCGCCCGCGATATCCGGTGGCATGCAGCCCACGGGTGAACGGGAACTCCCCCGGCCAGCCGATCCGCTCAAAACCCGGGACAGCTGCCGCGACCTCCTCGTCGGAGCCGGAAGGACCATAAACCGGGTCGACCTCCACACCGGACAGGGTCGTGAAGTCCGCCTTGCGCACCAGACCCTTGGCAAGCGCGGCGTCATACCTCTCCTGCCAACGGGACCGGCCGGACATCCGAATGTCGGTGGGCTGCGTGTTCTCGGTCGTCATGATGACAAGTTACCCGGTTGCGGGGGACTTGAGCGAAGCCGGCTTTCCCGGCGCAGACGGCTGATCATCCGAATCTCGGGGGCACCGGTTGACTCATGAACCTTGGTCCCGCCCTCGACGCTGAAGCCGTGGCGGCGGTAGAAGGCGTGCGCGCGAGCGTTGTTCCCGACCACCCACAGCGTCGTGGGCCGGTGCCCGACGACCGCGTCGATGAGCTGATCTGCCACACCGGTGCCCTGTTGCGCGGCCAGCACGTTGATCGCGTAGAGCTCCCACTCGGTCGGCGCATCCTCGTCACGGGTCGGACCGGCCGAGGCGAATCCCACGATCTCGCCATCGAGCCCGGTTGCCACCACGACGACCCCGTCGGGCTCGTCCATCTCGACGCGAAGGCTCCAGCGCTCTGAGATCTCACGACCCCTGTTGGCGGTCAATGGCCCTCTCCAGGCGCTGGACCTTGGCGGTGAGCTCCCCCTCGAAACCGGGGCGGATGTCCGCCTTGAGAACCAAGCTCACCCTCGGGCCAAAAGCTCCGACGGCCTCACAGGCCCGGCGGACAACATCCATGCACTCCTCCCAGGTGCCCTCGACCGACGTGAACATCGAGTCCGTATGGTTGGGAAGACCGGAGTCGCGCACAATCCTGACGGCAGCCGCAACGGCCTCACTGACCGAGCCAGTGGAGTCGACGGAACCGGAAGGCGCGACGGAGAAGGCAATCAGCATGCGGCCAAGCCTAAACGGCCTGATCCCACTAGGGTCAGGCGCGTGACCTGGCGTCCTTTTGAGAACTTCGACTGGAACTCGCGTGCCTGCGGGCTGCACGGCCACGCAACCTACGCTCCCACCGAGCCGGCCCTTGCAGCGAGACTGCAGGCCACCACGCCGTCTGGCCACGCATGGCGCTGCCTCCGTTGTGGCACCTACGTCCTGGGAGCACCCCAAGGCTCGGGACCCGCCGATGGCGCACCGATCGTGCTGCGTGGCAAGGCCCTTCGGGACACGTTCATCTTGCGGTTCCTTGCTCTCGAACGTGGCATCCGCGGTGTTCTGCTGGTGGCCCTGGCCTACGGCGTATGGCGGTTCGACGGGTCCCGCAGCGCGCTGAAGCAGGTTTTCAACTCCTACCTGCCGGCGCTCATACCACTGGCGGACAAGCTCGGGGTCGACCTCGAGGAGACCGGCCCGGTCCACTTCATCCAGGAGGCGTTCACCGCCAAGCACTCCACGCTGCTGCTGGTTGCCATCGGCGTCCTGGCCTACGGCTCGCTCGAGCTGGTCGAGGCCATCGGCCTGTGGTTCAAGAAGCGGTGGGGCGAGTACGTCGCGGTCGTGGCCACCTCCCTCTTCGTCCCCCTGGAGATCCACGAGATCATCGCCAAGGTCACCTGGCTGCGCGTCGCCGCGCTGGTGATCAACCTGTTCGCCATCGCGTACATCCTCTGGACGAAGCGACTCTTCGGATTCCGCGGCGGACACGCGGCGTTCGAGGAAGAACGTCGCAACGACTCGTTGCTCGAGGTCGAGCAGGCCGCCAGCCGCGAGTCGGCCGAAATCTCCTGACTCAGGTCAGGGCGGCAACCAGTTGGTCAGCGGCCCTGTAAGGGTCGGAGCTCCCGTCGACGACCTGTGCGGCGAGCTCTTCCACATGGTGACCGTCGCGCAGGTCTCCGATGCGGGCACGAAGTGCCTGTATAGCGATCGCCTGGATCTCATCGCCAGCGCGGCGCACGCGTCGATCACGGAGCGCCCCGGACGTCTCCATCCAGGCGAAGTGGTCGTCGATCGCGGCCATGACCTCGTCGATACCGTCGCCGCGGGCCGCAACGGTCTTGAGCACGGGAGCGCGCCAGATGTTGGGCTCGGTGCGGTCCCCCAGACTGATCATGTGGCGGATGTCGCGCACCGTCGCGTCGGCGCCCTCGCGATCTGCCTTGTTCACGACGAAGAGGTCACCGATCTCCAGAATTCCGGCCTTGGCCGCCTGGATGCCATCGCCCATCCCCGGGGCTAGAAGCACCAGTGTGGTATCGGCCAGACCGGCCACCTCGACCTCGCTCTGGCCCACACCCACGGTCTCGACCACCACGACTTCACAGCCAGCGGCGTCCAGGACCCGCAGCGCCTGCGGGGTTGTCCACGACAGACCACCGAGGTGACCACGACTGGCCATCGAGCGGATGTAGACCTCGGGATCAAGCGCATGGTCCTGCATCCGGATCCGGTCACCCAGAAGGGCTCCACCGGAAAATGGCGATGACGGGTCAACAGCCAGGATGCCAACCCTCTTGTCCCGCGCCCTTATTGCGCTCACGAGTGCATTCGTCAGGGTCGACTTGCCCACACCCGGGCTGCCTGTGATGCCGATGATGTGCGCACGGCCGGTGTGGGGCGCGAGAGCCGCCATCACCTCGCGCAGAGCCGGATGGGCATCCTCGACCAGGGAGATCAGCCGGGCGACCGCACGGGGAGCACCTGCCCTGGCTGCATCAACCAGGGCAGGGACATCGACGGATCGACTTGCCATCAACGGCCTTTCAGTGCTGCGGTCGCACCGGGAGCTGCCGCAGGAGTCACGCCTTGGGAACGCGGACGATCAGCGCATCGCCCTGCCCGCCGCCACCGCAGAGCGCGGCCGCACCGACGCCGCCACCACGGCGCTGGAGCTCCAGGGCGAGGTGCAGCGTGATGCGGGCTCCCGACATACCGATCGGGTGTCCGACTGCGATCGCGCCTCCGTTGACGTTGACCTTGGCAGCGTCGATCCCGAGCGCCTTGGTGGACGCCAGGCCCACCGCTGCGAACGCCTCGTTGATCTCGACAAGGTCGAGGTCGGCAGGCGTGATGCCCTCCTTCGCACAGGCCCTCGCGATGGCCTGCGCCGGCTGGCTCTGCAACGTGGAGTCCGGGCCGGCGACGACGCCATGGGCACCGATCTCGGCCAGCCAGGTCAGGCCCAGCTCCTGCGCCTTGGCCTTGCTCATGACCACCACGGCGGCAGCGCCATCCGAGATCTGCGATGCCGAGGCGGCCGTGATGGTGCCGTCCTTCTTGAACGCAGGTCGCAGCTTGGCCAGGGACTCGGTCGTGGTGTCTGCGCGGATGCCTTCGTCGGTCTTGAACTCGATCGGGTCGCCCTTGCGCTGCGGGATCGACACCGCAAGAACCTCGTCGTCGAACAACCCGTCCTTCCAGGCGCGGGCGGCGAGCTGGTGGCTGCGCGCCGAGAACGCGTCCTGCTCCTCGCGGGTGAAGGCCATGTCGCCGGTGTTGCCGGACTCCGTCAACAGCCCCATCCCCTCGTCCGTGAACGAGTCCCACAGCCCGTCGCAGTCCATGTGGTCGCGGAGCGTCACGTTGCCGTACTTGAAGCCGGCCCGGCTCTTCTCCAACAGGTGGGGAGCGTTGGACATCGACTCCTGCCCACCTGCCACCACGACCTCGAACTCGCCCGCCCGGATCAGCTGGTCGGCGAGGGCGATCGCATCAATGCCCGAGAGACACACCTTGTTGATGGTCAGGGCCGGAACAGTCATCGGGATCCCGGCCTTGACGGCTGCCTGACGGGCCGGGATCTGACCGGCGCCCGCAGTCAGGACCTGGCCCATGATGACGTAGTCCACCTGGTCCCCACGCACCCCCGCCTTGTCCAGGGCACCCTTGATGGCCAGGCCACCGAGGTCTGCCCCGGAGAAGTCCTTCAGGGACCCCAGGAGGCGACCCAGCGGGGTACGGGCTCCTGCGACGATCACGGACACGGGACGTTCGGTCATGGCGGTGCCTCCAGAACAACATCGGGCTACTGAATGGACCAAGCAGGGCTTGCGGACAAGCCGACCTTCACGTTCACTCTAGCCGCGGGCCGCCGCCTGCCAAGCGTGGCCATTGACCCACCTCGGGGAACTGTCCACGACGGCGCCCGGGGCAGCTGTCCGACGCGTCTAGGCTGGCCACATGACAGAACAAGCTGCCGCCCTCTTCACCGCCATTGATCATGTCGGCGTCGCCGTGAACGACCTGGACGCTGCGATCGCCTTCTACCGCGACACGTACGGGATGGCCCTTGTCCACGAGGAGACCAACGAGGAGCAGGGAGTTCGCGAGGCGATGATGTCGGTGGGCTCATCCGGGTCTTGCGTCCAGCTGCTTGCACCGCTGACACCGCAGTCAACGATCGCCGCCTTCCTGAATCGCTCGGGCCCGGGGGTCCAACAGGTCGCCTACCGCGTCGCCGACCTCGACTCCGTGTCCGCGACCTTGCGCGAACGAGGACTTCGTCTTCTGTATGACGCCCCTCGTCGCGGCACCTCGGACAGCCGGGTCAACTTCATCCACCCCAAGGACGCCGGCGGCGTCCTGGTCGAGCTGGTCGAACCGGCCGATCCCGCCCAGATCCCGGATGAGACCCGATAGGTCTTACCCGCAAGGTAGGTTCTGGGTCAGCCAGCCGCACGCCCGAGATCCCGAGGAGTACCACGATGCAGGCAGTTCTCGATGCGATCCTCTCCGGCGACCGATCGCCGGAGACCTTTGCCGCGCTTGAGATCCCGGCGAGATACCGGGGAGTCACCGTCCACAAGGACGAGATCGGCATGTTCGCCGGTCTCGCCAGCCGCGACAAGGACCCACGCAAGAGCCTGCACGTCGAAGAGGTCGACGTCCCCGAGCTCGGCCCGGGCGAGGCGATCGTGGCGGTCATGGCCAGCGCGATCAACTACAACACCGTGTGGAGCTCGATCTTCGAACCGGTGCCGACGTTCGGCTTCCTCGAGCGCTATGGCCGGATCTCGCCCCTGACCAAGAAGCACGACCTGCCCTATCACGTGGTCGGCTCCGACCTGTGCGGCGTTGTCCTGCGGACCGGCCCCGGCGTCAACGCCTGGAAACCCGGCGACGAGGTCGTGGCCCACTGCCTGTCGGTCGAGCTCGAGCAGGCTGATGGTCACAACGACACGATGCTCGACCCTGAACAGCGGATCTGGGGCTTCGAGACCAACTTTGGCGGTCTGGCCGACCTCGCACTGGTCAAGACCAACCAGCTCATGCCCAAGGCCAAGCACCTCACCTGGGAAGAAGCGGCTTCGCCCGGGCTGGTGAACAGCACGGCATACCGTCAGCTGGTCTCACGCAACGGAGCCGGCATGAAGCTGGGCGACGTCGTTCTGATCTGGGGCGCCAGCGGCGGACTCGGCTCGTACGCCACCCAGATGGCGCTCGCCTCGGGCGCCACCCCGATCTGCGTGGTCTCCAGCCCGGACAAGGCCGACCTGTGCCGGAGGATGGGCGCCGAGCTGGTGATCGACCGCAGTCAAGGCACCGGCGAGGGCTACCGGTTCTGGAAGGACGAGACGACCCAGGACCCGCGCGAGTGGAAACGACTCGGTAGCAAGATCCGCGAGCTGACCGGGGGAAAAGACCCGGACATCGTCTTCGAGCACCCGGGACGCGAGACTTTCGGTGCCAGTGTCTTTGTCACGCGCCGAGGCGGCACGATCGTCACCTGCGCATCGACCTCCGGGTTCATGCATGAGTACGACAACCGCTACCTGTGGATGAGCCTCAAGCGCATCATCGGCTCGCACTTCGCCAACTACCGCGAGGCCTGGGAGGCCAACGACCTGATCAACCGCGGGCTCATCCACCCGACGCTGAGCAGGACCTACTCCCTCGAGGACGTCGGCCAGGCGGCCTACGACGTTCACCGCAACCTGCACCAGGGCAAGGTCGGCGTCCTCGCCTTGGCCCCGCAGACCGGTCTCGGTGTCACGGACCAGGAGAAGCGGGAGGCTTTCCTTCCCGCGATCAACCGCTTCCGCGAAGCCTGACCGGGTGTCACAACCGATGCTGAAGAGGTGGTCCGAGTTCCGGCGACGACAGCGAGAAGTCCTTCGGCTCAGCAACACACAGCCCGCTCGTGACCCCGACATCGATCGTGATGGGCAGCCGGGACCCGACCTTCTGACCGGCGCACTCCCCATCGGTCCAGACGCGCCGGGGTCCAGCGGACGTCGCGACTACGGAACTGCGGGACGACCCCTCAACCGCCAGTCGCCCTTCTATGTCGGCTTCGTCGGCGCACTCGGCGTCCTGCTTGCCTACGGCCTCTACAAGGCGTTGGGCCAGCTGTCGCAGGTCATCACCCTGCTGATCGTGTCGTTCTTCCTCACCTTGGCCCTCAATCCACTGGTTGAGGCGTTGTCGCGGCGCGGGCTGAGACGACCGTTGTCGGTGACTATCGTCTTCATCGGCCTGGTTGGCGTGTTCACGGCGCTCGGCTTCGTCGTGGTGCCGCCAGTGGCTGAGCAGGGAGGCCTGCTCGCCGACAACGCGCCGAAGTACCTCGACAACCTCCTCAACAACCGGTTCATCAAGGACTTCGACAGCCAGTACCACGTCATCCAGAGGTTCCAGGCCGAGTTCCAGAAGCTCATCGCCGACGGCAACTTCATGAGCGGGGTCTTCGGCGGGGTGCTGGGCGCCGGCAAGGCTCTGGCCGCAGGTTTTTTCTCGTTCCTCACCGTTCTGGTGCTGACGCTCTATTTCCTCTCATCCCTGCCCAAGGTGAAGCACGCGGCATACGGCATGGTGCCGGCCTCACGGCGGCTGCGCTTCATATCGCTCTCCGAGGAGATCATGCGTCGTGTCGGCGGCTATGCCATCGGGCTGGTGGCGGTGGCGACGATCAATGCGATCTGTAGCTACATCATGATGTCGATCGTTGGCATCCGCTATGCGGCCGTGCTGGCCGTCGCGGTGGGGTTCCTGGGTCTGCTCCCCATGATCGGCGCCTCGCTCGGAGCGGCCCTCGTCGCGACGGTCGCCTTCTTCGACGATCCGAAGAAGGCAGCGATCGTCTTGATCTACTACGTGGTGTACCAACAGCTGGAGAACTACGTCCTGGCCCCCAGGATCATGCAGCGAACGATCTCTGTGCCCGGCGCCATCACGGTGGTCGCCGCCCTGGTCGGGGGCGCTCTGCTCGGGGTCCTCGGCGCCCTTCTGGCGATCCCCGTGGCAGCGGGCCTGTTGCTCATCTATGAAGAGGTGCTGGTGCCCCGCCAGCATCTGACGTAGCAGCTCTGACCGTCGCTCCGGCAGCTTCTTCGCTGAGGGACCCCTCCCAGGTCGTCGGCAACGGGCTTGAGCCCGGCCGCACGGTGGCCACGATCTCGTCCAGTGCCCGGCGCACGTACTTCTCCCCCACCCAGAGGTGCTTGGCGCCCTCAACTCCGACAACCCTGGCCTGGGGAACCTCGTGGAACCGCTCAACCGCCTCGTCAGGTCGAAGGTAGTCGTCGAGCTCGGGCACGAGAGCGACCAAGGGTCTGCCTGACTGCGCCCATCCCCGAAGGTGCTCCGGGCGGCTGAACCGCAGCGCCGGACTGAGCAGGATGGCGCCCTCCACGGATGGGCTGTCGCCGTACATCAGTGCGAGATCGCTGCCGAAGGACCACCCGAGCAGCCACCGGTGCACGAGCACAGGGTCGTGGGCGAGCTGCGCGAACTCGATTGCCGCGGCGACGTCGAGTGCTTCGTCCCGAGCCTCGTCGAAGCTGCCCTCCGAGGTGCCCCTCGGCGAAGTGGTGCCTCGGGTGTTGAACCGCAGAACAGCAATGTCGGCGAGCGCCGGAAGGCGGTAGGACGCCTTCTTCAGAAGGTGACTGTCCATGAAGCCGCCGTGGGTGGGCAAGGGGTGCAGGGTCACCAGAGTGGCGACAGGATCCCGCTCCTCCGGCATTGCCAGCTCTCCCACCAGCCGCAGGCCGTCAGACGTGTGGAGCTCAATGTCGCGACGGCGTGCTGGGAGAATCGTGTTGGCCCGAATCGTATGCGTGCCAACGGTATTCATCGAAACGAGCCTCGTGGCTTGCGTCGACCTCGAGCCGTCCAGCAGGGAGTGTGCCAATGCCGTCGGTCGCCCAGGCCACCCATGCCATCAGCCGGCCAGGCAACGACATGAGGTATGCCGGGCGGCACCTCCTGTTGGCAGCCCGGACACCGGTAGGACTTGGTCGAGTCGACGCCGGTAACCCTGCGGACGAACCACTCGCCGTCGCTGTGCGCCTCACGCCGTTCGACCCCGCCTATGGCTCGGTTCAGGTCGAGCTCGGTCCCCTCGTGACGTCTGCGATGGGATCGGGGCATGCGCCAATTGTCGCAGGACGAGGGGCGGGTGAGCACCACGCCCGGCTGTGCCGCGAGCCTTTGCCCCCGCGGCTACAGCGGTGGGGACACGAGATCGGCAAAGGCGACGATGTTGTCCTCGTAGTGGCCCGTCTGAGCGTTGAAGGTCCCGCCACACGTGATCAGACGCAGCCCGGCGTGGTCGAGGGGGCCGTACACCGCCTTGGTGGGGAACTGGTCCTTGGGGAACTGCTGGACGCGCGTCACGCGGAACACCGGCTTGCTGCCGTCCGTGCGCGTGACGGCGACCAGTTCACCGGGCTTGAGCTTGTGCAGGTTGTAGAAGACCCCCGGCCCCTTCCAGTC
>DATCQG010000255.1:0-18819 GCA_036569625.1 Dermatophilaceae bacterium
CAGGATGTCGAGGTAGGGCAACGCTGGCTTGACCATCACGATGTCCGCACCCTCGGCGAGGTCCAGCTCGACCTCGCGGATGGACTCCGTCCTGTTGGCCGGATCCTGCTGGTACGTCGCCCGGTTCCCTTTGAGGGTGGACGCCACCGCCTCGCGGAACGGCCCGTAAAACCCTGAGGCGTACTTGGCGGCATAGGCCAGGACGATCGTATCGATGAAGCCGGCCTCGTCCAGAGCAGCGCGAACGTGGCCGACCTGACCGTCCATCATGCCGCTCAGACCCAGCACGTGCGCCCCTGCCCGGGCCTGTGCGAGGCCCATGGCGGCGTACCGCTCGAGCGTGGCGTCGTTGTCCACATTCCCCTCGGCGTCGAGGACCCCGCAGTGACCGTGGTCGGTGAACTCGTCCAGACAGAGGTCGGCCATGATCACCAGGTCGTCGCCAACGGCGTCACGCAACCGGCGCAGCGCCACGTTGAGGATGCCCTCGGGGTCATCAGCGCCAGAGCCCGTTGCGTCCCGCGTGGTGGGCACACCGAAGAGCATGAGACCGCCCAGACCGGCAGCGACCGCCTCGTGGGCCACCGCGACCAGTGAGTCAAGGCTGTGTTGGACGACGCCCGGCATCGACGTGATGGGCTGCGCCTCGGTCGCGCCCTCAAGGATGAACACCGGCAGCACGAGCTCGGCGGGGTGCAGACGCGTCTGAGCCACCAGAGCCCGCACCGCGCGGTTCTGACGAAGCCGACGCGGACGCTCGGTCGGGAACGCCACTACTTGGCCTTCCGCCTCGTGGAGGCCTTTCGGGCGCTTGGTCGCACGACGCACTCACCGGCCTCAGCGGCGGCGACCGCCAGACCCACGCCGTACTCGGCCAGGGCATCGACCAGCGCAGATGCGGATGCCTCTGCAGCCAGCACATCCACCCGCAAGCCGTGCTCCTCTGCGGTCTTGGCGGTGGCCGGGCCGATACAGGCGACGACCGTCGAGGGGTGCGGCTTTCCGGCGATGCCGACCAGGTTGCGGACGGTGGAGGACGAGGTGAAGACGACGGCGTCATACTTGCCGGTCTTGATCGCCTCACGAACCGATGCCGCGGGCGGGGCGGCACGAACAGTGCGGTATGCCGTGACGTCGTCAACCTCCCAGCCCATGTCCTGCAGGCCCGCGACGAGGGTCTCGGTGGCGATGTCGGCGCGCGGGAGGAAGACGCGGTTGATGGGGTCCAGGACCTCGTCGAAGGGCGGCCAGCCCTCGAGCAGCCCGTTTGCCGACTGCTCGCCGAGCGGGACCAGGTCGGGCTCGAGACCCCACTCACGTAGGGCGCCGGCCGTCGCACCGCCCACGGCAGCGATCCGCAGCCCGGCGAACGCACGTGCGTCGAGGCCGAACTCCTCGAACTTCTCACGAACGGCCCGCACGGCGTTGACGGACGTGAACCCGATCCACTCGTAGCGGCCGGTCACCAGACCCTTGATCGCGCGTTCCATCTGCTGGGGGGTGCGCGGTGGCTCGACACTGATCGTGGGCACGACGTCGCTGGTCGCGCCGTACGACGCAAGGCGCGTGGTCATCGAACCAGCCTGGTCCCGGGTACGTGGCACAAGCACGTTCCAGCCGAACAACGGCTTGGTCTCGAACCAGGAGAGCTGCTCGCGCAGCGGCACCGTCGAGCCGACCACGGCCAAGGACGGGAACTCGACCTTGGCCGAGGTGATCAGGGCAACCACCTGGCCGAGCGTAGTGGTGTGGGTGCGCTGGGTGATGGTCGTGCCGCGCTCCGTCAGCGCGACCGGGGTGTCCCCGTCACGCCCCGCCGCGAGCAGGTCCCCGAGCGCCTTGCTGAGCGTCTCGGGTGTGCCGAGCACGACCACGGTGACGTTGTCGGCGGTCGAACGGGTCCAGTCGACCTTGGTGCCGCCGGCACTGATGACGTGGAGCGTCGGCGAGGCCGGCGACGTCAGCGGCACACCGGCGTAGGCGGGCACAGCACTGACGGCGCTGACCCCGGGGACAACCTCGAAGGTGATCCCGGCCTTCCGGCAGGCCAGCGCCTCTTGGGACAGACCGTTGAACATGGCGGGGTCGCCGTCCATGAGGCGGACAACGAGCCCATTTCCATTGACCGCGCCAGCCGCCTTGGCTGCCTTGACGAGCAGCTTGGCGCGCGACGCATGCGTCAGCGGCTGACCCTGCTCGCCGTGGCCGGCATCGATGATCTCGACGTCGGGGCGGGCGTAGCGGGCCACGAAGTCCTCACGGCTGACCTGGTCGATGACGACCACATCGGCCTCAGCGAGGTACGCCGCGGCGCGGAGGGTCAACAAGCCGGGGTCGCCAGGACCGGCGCCGACAAAGGCAACCCGTCCGGGCTGACGGACGGCCTTGCCCGACGTCGGCTCTGTTGACTGGGCTTTGACGGTGGAGGGCGTGGGGCTCACAGGGCACGCTCCGTAGCGGTTTGGTCTGGACGGGAGGCATCGGGCGGGGAGGTAGGAGGGGCGGGTGAACCATCAGGTCCGCGCGCATCAGGTTGGTTGGTCGGAGAACCGCCGACCGACGGCTGACCTGCGCGGAGTCCCGCGATCTTGTCGGCACCGTCCGCAAGCAGAACGGCAGCCAGATCACGGCCCAGGCGCTCGGGCTCATCGAGACGGCCGGTGGCGGAGCGGCGAAGCGCGATGCTCGCGTCCTCGCTGCCTGCAAAAGCGATCAGGCCGAGCTCAGCACCGTTTTCACCTCGGGTCACGGTCGCCAGCGCACCGACAGGCGCGGTGCAACCAGCTTCGAGGGCGGCCAGTAGAGCCCTCTCGGCGCTCACGGCGGCGCGGGTGTCTGGGTCGTCCAGCGCGCCGAGAGCCTCGATCACGTCGGGGCGATCCTCGCGGCACTCGACAGCGAGCGCGCCCTGCCCGGGAGCCGGGAGCATCTGCTCGGGGTCCAGTGACTCGGTGACCTCGTCGAGCAGTCCCAGCCGGGAAAGCCCTGCATGGGCAAGCAGGACCGCATCGCAAGAACCGTTGCGCACCAACGAGATCCGCGTATCGACGTTGCCACGGATGTCCGTAACCCGCAGATCCAGGCCGAGGGCCGCCAGCTGGGCCGCCCTTCGCGGGGAGCCGGTGCCGACCACCGATGCGCCCGGAAGCTCACGAAGGGTCAGTCCATCGCGAGCCACGAGAGCGTCACGCGGATCTTCGCGAACGGGGATCGCGGCGATCCGCAGACCCGGCTCGGGCGCCACCGGCAGGTCCTTGAGCGAGTGGACTGCGACGTCGATCTCACCAGCGAGAAGGGCCTTGCGAATGGCGGTGACGAAGACACCGGTCCCGCCGATGCTCGAGAGCGGGGCGGTGGACGTATCGCCGAACGTCGTGATCTCGACAACCTCCACCTCGTGTCCCAGCTCACGCAGGCGTTGCGCCACCCACCCGGACTGTGTCGTCGCGAGAGTGCTGCGGCGGGTGCCAAGCCTCATGCTGATGGCGTTCACGCCAGGGCTCCTGTCTCTGGAGGTACCGACACGGCGGCAACGTCGTGCGGGTCGAGGTCGAAGAGCTCACGCAGGGCGAGAGCGTAGTCGCCGCCCTGCCCGTCACCGGCAAGCTCCTTGACGCGGACGGTTGGGGTGTGAAGAAGCTTCTCGACGACCCGGTGCATGGTGAGCTGGATCTCGGCCCGGGCGTTCTTTGACATCTCGTCAGGGAGCCGCTGCTCGAGGCGGCTCAGCTCGACGGCCACGACATCGGCTGCCCGATGCCGCAACGCTGCGACCGTGGGGGCAACCTCTTGCGCCCGGCAGTGCGTGAGATACCCGGCGACCTCCTCGGCCACGAGATCGTGCACCGCCTTGACGTGCGGCGCGAACCGGTCGTCGGCGGCCAAGGTCTCGCCGATCTCCGCGAGTCCGACGACGTGGACGCCCGGGAGGTCAGCCACGTCCGGGGCCACATCGCGTGGCAATGCCAGATCCAAAAAGACCTGAGGTCTGCCTGAGCGCGAATCAGCACCAGCCACAACCTTTTCAGCCGTGATCACGTGACCGACCGCACCCGTGCACGAGATGATCAGATCAGCCCGGGACATGGCAACGTCGAGATCGAGCAAGGGAAGGGCACGACCGCCGGTTGCGCCTGCCAGATGCTCGGCCTTGGCCAACGTCCGGTTGATGATGACCAGATCGGCCGAGCCCAGTCTCGAGATCGTCGTGGCAGCGAGGCTGCTCATCGACCCAGCTCCGACCACGAGGACGCGGGCATCAGCCAAGGAGCCTCCGACGTCTGCCGCATGCCTGAGGCCGACCTCGACCATCGACACGCTGACGCTGTCGATGCCCGTCTCGGAGTGCGCTCGTTTGCCGACCCGCAGTGCCTGCTGGAACAGCGCGTTGAGGGTGGCGCCTGCGTGCCCCTGGTTCTGAGCCAGGCGAAGTGCCGAGCGCAGCTGCCCCAGCACCTGACCTTCACCGACGGCCATCGAGTCGAGCCCGCTGGCGACCGAGAACACATGCGAAACCGCTCGGTCCTCGTAGTGGACGTAAAGATGCTCACGAAGCACGTCCAGCGGGATACCCGAGGCTGCAGAGAGCGCGTCGCCGATCTCCGTCACCGCGCCATGGAACGTTGTGGCCACCGCGTAGATCTCGACCCGGTTGCAGGTGGCGAGGACCACGACCTCATCAACGTTCTCACCGTCGCCCACGGCGGTGGCCAGGGCCGCGGCGCCGGACGGGCCCAGGGTCAGGGCTTCCAGCAGGGCGATCGGTGCCGACCGGTGCGAAAGACCCACCACGACGACGCTCACGGAGCAACCTCCACAAGAACGGCGCTCTCCCGGGCGGCCAGGGCATCTCGCTGTTCGTGGAAGGCCAGGATCTGGAGCTCTGTGGCAAGGTCGACCTTGCGCACGGCGACGCCTTCTGGCACCGAGAGCACGCACGGCGCAAAGTTCAGGATGGACCGCACGCCGACAGCGACCAGACGGTCGCACACCAGCTGCGCAGCGGCTCCGGGCGTCGCGATGACGCCGATGACCACGGCTTTCTCCTTGACGATCGCCTCGAGGTCCTCGACCGGGCCGACAGTCATCCCGGCGATCTCACGACCGACGACCTCATCGTCGCGATCCAGCAGGGCGACAACACGAAAACCTCGGGTGGTGAAGCCCGAGTAGGCGGCGAGCGCGTGACCGAGGTTGCCCAGCCCCACTATCGCCACCGGCCGGTCCTTGCTGAGCCCGAGCTCACGGGAGATCTCATGCGCGAGCATCTCGACCGCGTAACCGACGCCCCGGACGCCGTAAGACCCCAGATGGCTGAGGTCCTTACGGAGCTTTGCCGGCCGAACCCCCGCGACAGAGGCCAGCTCCTCGGACGAGACGGAGGCGATGCCGCGTTCCGCGAGGTCGTTCAGGGCCCGCAGGTACTCCGGCAGCCGGGCAACAGTGGCGTCAGGTATCCCACGACGGGCTGCGGGATCGGCGGTCAAGAAGTCACCGGCTTGTCTCAGGTTCAAGCCCCTCCCATAGCACGGAGGAGCTGGGGCGCGTGGGTCACCCCCAGAGTAGGTCTTTGTGAACGCGGGTACAAAGTCGCGGAAAAGGCCGGACCCGTGATACACGGGGGTACGTCGGTACGATCAGCGGGCTGGTCGACTACTCGCCAGGCCCTTTGGCCACGCCCGTGTTTCCAAGTGCAGCGCGCAGGCGATTCTCGTCCACACCCCAGTAGTCATGCTGCTCGCCGTCCACGAAGATCACCGGGATCTGCTCCGAGTACGCGGCACTCAGGGCAGGGTCGTCAAGAAGAGAGCGTTCCACCCATTGGACATGCAGGTCTCGCGCCACCCGTTCGATCACGTCACGCGCTTCGTCGCACAGATGACAGCCCGGTCTGGTGATCAGGGTGATCCGCGGCGAAACGAGCGCTGACATCAGAAGAAGACCGACCTGCGCTGCATGAGCAGGGCATACAGCGTCTGCTGGATCGTCTCGCGGACCTGGTCGGTGAGATCGAAGACAACCATCGGGTCGTCGGCGGCCTGGGGGCCCAGCGCGGCAGTGTCGACGGGTGCGCCGAACTCGATGATCCACTTGCTGGGCAACGGAATCAGCCCAAGCACACCAAGGAGGGGAAAGGTCGGAGTGACAGGGATGTATGGGACTCCGAACAGGCGGGCGACGGTCTTGAGGTTGCCGAGCATCGGATAGATCTCTTCGGCGCCCACGATGGAGCACGGCACGATCGGCACGCCGGTGCGAAGGGCCGCTGACACGAAGCCCCCTCGCCCGAACCTTTGCAGCTTGTATCGCTCGCTGAAGGGCTTTCCGATGCCCTTGAAGCCCTCGGGCCACACACCGGCCAGCTCACCGGCGGAGAGCAACCGCTCAGCATCGGGGTTTGCGGCCAGGGTCGAGCCACTCCTTCGTGCCATCTCGCCGATGATCGGGGTTTGGAAGACCAGGTCGGCCGCGAGCATTCGCAGGTGACGATGACCCGGGTGCTCGTCGTGGACCGCCACCTGGGCCATCAGGGCATCCAGCGCAACCGCACCCGAATGGTTGGACACGATGAGCGCTCCACCGGAGCTGGGAATGTTCTCGATGCCCCGAACCTCGACCCGGAACCACGACTTGTAGAGAGGCCGCAGCAGCGGCAGGTAGACATGCTCGGTGAAGTCCTCGTCGAAACCGAAGTCGTCGACGGTGTAGTCCCCGGTAAGGCGTCGACGAACGAAGGCCAGGATGTCGGCGACCTGGCGCTCGACGTCTTCGCCGAGGAAACCTGAGGCCTCCGCCGCGCCACGCAGGGTCGCGATCGCGATCGTGACCAGGTCCTCGACCCCGGACCTTGCCGGACCCGTGGTTGCCGGAGCGGTCGGGGGTGTGGGCGCCGACTGCCCCGAAGGTGATGCGCTCACCTTGGCGGTTGCGGAGGACAGGGTTCGGGTGGCGAAATCCGACCTCTGCGGACGTCCGGTCTGCTTCCTCGGCCGTGGGCCGGAGGCACCCGCGGCTTTGTCGGTCGCGACCGGGCGTGGCGCCGGGACGGGCCGTGGGCGGTGGGCGCGGATGGCACCATTGCCGTTCACGGAGCTGAGAGTGGGGCCAGGCGTGGTCTCGCCACCGGAAGGACTGGCCAGCAAAGGGTTGCGTGGGCGCTTCGCCCGCTCTCCGGATGCCCGGTCTGCGCCGGCAGCCAGCACGCCGGCACCCGGACGACCTGCGCCGTTCATGGCTCCTGACCCACCCCTGGATGGGACCTTGGCATCGTCCATCAGCTATTCCTTCCTGAAGCGAGTACGCGAGCCAGGACGTTGGTCGCCGCGCCCGCCAACCCGTTGACGGCAGCACCGATGGCAGCGCTTCCCGGCACACCTGACCCGACGTGGGAGATGAAGTCCTCGAAAGCCTCGCGGGTCGTGAACTCCGGTTCCAGACCAAGCACTTCACGCATCTTCGTGGTGTCCATCCCTCGGCCCCAGGCAAGGTAGGTCATCTGGTCCTGGGAGAAGTCCGCCAGCCCCGCGCTCTTGACGAACCGGCCCAGAAGACCCCCTGCGGACAACGGCACCGGGATAGCGGCCCGACCGGAAAGACGAGCGGCCTGCGCCACCGTGATGATGCCATCGCCGGCCACGTTGACGATTCCGGTCGAAGCTCCCAACGTGGCGAGCAGGAGCCCCTGGAGGGCGTCATCCTCGTGAACCAGCTGGAGCCTGGCATCAAAGCCAAGAGGCCTAGGGATCACCGGCAGGCTGAAGTAGTCCGTCAAGCTGGTCCTGATGCCGGGGCCAACGATGTTGGCCAGCCGCAGGACCGAGATCTCGACGTCCGCGCGGCGACGCGCGAAGCCACGAACATAGCTCTCAACCTCAACCGAGTCCTTGCCAAAACCAGCCCGTGGCAACGACTTCGGCCCCATGTCCTCGGTGAACATCGCAGGGTCCCGCGGTGAGGAGCCGTACACAGCGGCCGAGGACTTGACGACGAGGCGGCGGATGCTGGGGGACTTCTGGCAGGCCGCCAGCAGCTGCATCGTGCCGATGACGTTGATCTCCTTCTGCGAGACCCGACCGCCGGCTGACAGTGGCGTGGCAATGACGTTCATGTGGACGACCGTGTCGACCCCGGCCTGGTTGATGATCTTGGCGATCATCGGGTTGCGGATGTCGGCGCGGACGAACTCGGCGGTGCCGATGTCCTCCGGTGGCGGGACGACGTCGACGCCGATAACCCTCTTGATGCCGGGCTGAGCTGTGAGCAGGCGCGCGAACCGTCCGCCGAGATAGCGGGACACCCCCGTGACCAGAACGACCTCGACCATGAGCCCCCCTCCTGCACGGTTGTCACGCACTATCGAAGCTTCAGCACGATCCTAGCGAGAGCATCAAGAAGGCCCGCCACCGATGCGACGGGCCCGCATGAAGCTGTGAGCTACTTCTTGTTGCGACGCTGGTGACGCGTCTTGCGAAGCAGCTTGCGATGCTTCTTCTTCGCCATGCGCTTCCGGCGCTTCTTGATGACTGAGCCCATGAGTGTCCTTGCCTTAAAGCCTGAATAGGTGGGTGGTGCTGCCTTTGTTGCCCAAGTACTGCCGACGCACGTTGTAGCCGGCACGAACTCCGCACCACGCCGAACCTTCCGCGACAGCGTACCGCCCCCGGTTGCCGCTGCCCAAACTCCGGTCCTGGTCGCGCGGACCGAGACCGGCCGGGGACAGATGAAGGCGGGCCGCTCGATGCGCGGCCCGCCTTCATCCTCTTTCCGTGAAGCCAGCTCAGGCGGTGTCTATGAAGGACGTCTGGAGGTAGTCGTGAACCGCGCTCTCCGGGACACGAAAGGAACGACCGACCCTGATCGCCGGAAGCTCGCCGCTATGCACCAGGCGATAGACCGTCATCTTCGACACGCGCATGAGCGAGGCAACCTCGGCGACGGTGACAAACCTCACCTCGGCCAGCTGGCGGTCCAGAGCCATCGTGCACCTCGTTCTCTCCACGCGACGTAGCGCCGGCTTGCCTCCGCCATAGCTCCCGTGCGTGCACAAGTAACGATAGGGGCAGAAGTGACTCGTGGGGAAGCGAATGCTGACAAGATCCCGAACTTTGTCCAGCCGACACGCCGAACATCTGTTGGTCAATCAAACCAGACGCCGAGACCGTGGCTGGGGAAGACGGCCTCTCGAGTGGCCATCACCGCGCGGTCCACCGCATCCTCGGGGTCATAACCGACCTCCCAGGAACGCCACCACACCCGTCCGCCCTCTGACGCGCCATCGCCCATGTGGGTCGGTCCCGGACGCCCGCACCGTTCGTTGGCATGGCGCCGCCATTCCTGCGGCACCTCGGCATCAAGGGGTATCGGACGATGAGCGGCGATCGCGGTCAGGTGCGTCCATGCCCTGGGCACCACATCGACGAGCTCGTAGCCGCCGCCGCCGAGAGCGACCCACTTGCCGCCGCAGACCTCATGGGCCAGCTCATGGATGGACTCGTATGACGTGCGCTGGGCATCCACGGACAACGCCAGGTGGGCGAGCGGGTCCAACACGTGCGAGTCACAACCGTGCTGGCTCACCAGGATCTCGGGGTTGAAAGAACGAAGTAGGGCTGGCACCACCGAGTGGAACGCCCGCAGCCACGCGGCATCACCGGTGCCCGGGGGCAGCGCCACATTGACGGCGCTTCCGGGCGCGCCGGGTCCGCCGGTGTCGGTCGGGAACCCGGTCCCGGGGAACAACACCCGCCCGGTCTCGTGCACCGAGATGGTCAGAACCCGCGGGTCGTCCCAGAAGATGCGCTCCACACCGTCGCCGTGATGGACATCGATATCGACGTAGGCGACGCGGCTGGCGCCGTTGTCCAGCAGCCACTGGATTGCGACGGCGCAGTCGTTGTAGATGCAGAATCCCGATGCCCGGTCGGGCATCGCATGGTGCAGACCACCGCAGAAGTTGACCCCATGCTCGGTCTCGCCGCGCCAGACGGCACTGGCCATGTCCAGGGAGCCGGCCGCGATACGGGCACTGATGTCGTGCATCCCCATGAAGGCGGGATCGTCCTCGGTGCCCAGACCCCGCGACTGGTCTGCCTGCCGGGGGTCGGCCGAGGCGCGGTGGACCGCCGCAACGTACTCCGCGTCGTGGACGCTCAGCAGGACGTCGTCATGGGGCACGACAGGGTTGACCACCTCGACATCCGCCCCGTCGAACAGTCCGAACGCGTTGCACAGGCGGGCGGTGAGGTCCAGACGCAGCGGATTCATGGGGTGCTCCGACCCGAAGTCATAACCCGTGAAACTCTGGTCCCAAACCACGTGCGCCTGTGTTGGCATGATGGCACGCTACCGGCAGGTCGCCGTTGCGGACGACCTGGTGAACCTGAAAGCCCCTGGAGGACCCGTGGCGAAGAGCCGCTTGTACGAAGACGACGTGCTGGTCATAGGGCTGGGTCGATTCGGCGCCGAGGCTGCTCTCGAGCTGCATCGGCTCGGGCACAGGGTCGTGGCGATCGAGAAGGACCCGCGGCTCGCCGAGAGCTTCTCGAGCCAGCTGGACCGGGTTATCCTCGGCGACTCCTGCGAGCCCCAGGTCATAGAGGCCTGTCGCGCCAGCACCTTCAAACGCGCGGTGATCGGCATCGACTCGTCGATCGAGGCCTCGGTGCTGACAGCCGGCAACCTCATCGATGCCGGGATCTCGTCGATCTGGGCCAAAGCCCTCAGCCTGGAGCATGCCCGCATCCTCGAGCGGATCGGGGTGCATCACATCGTCCGGCCCGAGTCCGACGCAGGCCGGCGGGTGGCGCATCTGCTCAACGGCAAGCTCGAGGACTACATCGCCTTCGACGACGGCTACGCCATCGTCAAGATGGCCCCGCCGCGCGAGATGATCGGGTTCACGTTGGCGCAGAGCCAGATTCGCAGCAAGTACGGCGTGACCGTTGTCGGCGTGAAGGCTTCCGGCGAGGACTTCGCCCATGCGGTCCCCGAGACCAAGGTGACGGCCCAGCACATCCTCATCGTCAGCGGCCCGAGCGATCTCATCGAGGCGTTGGTCGGCCGCCCGTAACGGGATGGTTCAGGAGGTCAGCCGAACCTTGTGCTGGGCACCGACCCGGGGTCGACGCCCAGCGGCAGAACCATGGCCATCTCCTCGGCGCCGTCCTCGCCTGCCACCAGCATCGGCCGGCGGGTGTTACCCGGACGAAACCCGAAGCTGCTGGCGAACGCCACTGCCCGGCCGTTGTCCGTGCCGACCCAGTAGGACAGATGGCTGCGTCCGTCAAGGAGGGCCTGCTCAGCCCCCGCCTCGACCAGCTTCCATGCGACACCCGTGCCCCGCGCCTCTGGCGTGACCCAGAGGCCGAACAGCTCTGCTGTTCCGGGGTAGGACTCGTCATCGTGCCCGACGCTGACCACGCCCAGGAGGAGCCCACCGCGCTCGGCGACAAGTCGGCGTGACCGGTTCACCCGTTCGCGCCACCTCTGCTCGTCAAAGGCCTCTTCCTGCTCCCGGGTTGCGACGAAGGCGCCGGGCGACTCGTGCAGGGCGGCCAGCCGAATGTCGCGGTACACCTGCCAGTCCTCCTCGCCCAGGACCCGCACGCTGATCTCGCTCATGGCAACACCCTTGCACCCCAACCCCATCGGGCGAAAGGCTCAGGGACCATCCCGGAGCACGAGCTCCATCTCGACCTCGACGACGCCGTTGTCGAGCGGGAAGGGGACGGTGTGACCCGTCGGGACGAAACCTGCCCGTTCATAGAGCCGGCTGGCCGGGTCGTTGCCTGTCACGACATGAAGGACAAGGCGCCGTTTCCGCGCAGCCCGGGCCTGCGCAACCACGGCATCGACCAAGGCCCGCCCGATGCCTGTCCCACGAAAGCCCGGATCCACCCACATGCCGAACAGGGCGCAGTCGCCGGGATCGGTCATCCCGAACTCGGAGTACACCACCGACCCTGCCGACGATGCGCCGACGGAGGCGAGGATGACGACGTTGTCGGTCAGCCGCTGCCTCCACAGCTCTTCGTCGAAGCTGGCGGCCTCGGCGTGGGTACTGCCGAAGACCGACGGCGACTCCTCCAACATGGCCAGCCGGATCGCGCGGTAGGCCTGCCAGTCGTCGGCCTCGAGCCGGCATACGGTGACGGCCCGGGACTCAGCCATTGCCGGAGGCCAGCTGCTTGGAGCGCTCAGCCGCCGCCTCCATGGCGGTGACGAACGCCGCCCGCACCTTGTGGTCGTCGAGCTGACGCAAGGCAGCCATGGTGGTGCCGCCGGGACTGGAGACCTGCTCACGCAACACTGTGGGGTGCTGACGGGTCTCCTTGAGCATCGTCGCGGCGCCGTAGAGCGTCTGGACAACGAGCTCGGTAGAGGTCGCACGCGGCAGGCCGAGCAGCACGCCCGCCTCGATCATCGCCTCCACGACATAGAAGATGTATGCCGGGCCGCTGCCGCTGATCGCGGTGACGGCGTCCTGGTGCTTCTCGGGGATCCGAAGGACCTTGCCGCAGGAGCGCAACAGCTCCTCGGCCTCAACAAGATGGACCTCGTCGCAAGCCTGCCCGGGGCTGATGGCGGCCATACCCTCGTCGACGAGCGCGGGTGTGTTCGGCATCACGCGCACGACTGCGGTACCAGCAGGCAGCCGCTCCTCCAGGAACGCGGTGGTGATCCCTGCGGCAAGGCTGACCACGAGGGCGCCGGGCCGGACCTGGTCGCGGATCTCGGCCAGCAGGCCGCTCATGTCCTGAGGCTTGACGACGAGGACCAGGGTGTCGGCCACCTGAGCGGCATCCACGTTGCTCAACAGGCGGACACCCGAAGTGCTGGCCAGCTCCTCGGCACGTTCGGCGTTGCGGCCGGTGATGACCAGGTCAGCCACGTCACGCCCCGAACGAACCAGGCCGGAGAGCAGCGTCGAGCCCATGACGCCGGCGCCAAAGATGGCGACGGTCTTCGGTGCGTCCTGGCTGAGCTCCGCCATCACTGCCGCCCTCAGCCCTTGGTCGCGAGTGAACGCAGGAAGAACATCGCGTTGGCAGGGCGCTCAGCCATCCGGCGGATCAGGTAGCCGTACCATTCCTGCCCGTAGGGGACGTAGACCCGCATCCGGTCCCCGCGGTCCGCAATCCGCTTCTGCTCTTCGGGACGGATGCCATAGAGCATCTGGTACTCGAACGTGTCGGGCGCCCGATCCTGTTTGTGGGCAAGGGCGCCGGCGATCTCGACGACGCGCGGGTCGTGCGAGGCGATCATCGGGTAGCCCTTGCCTGCCATCAGCACCTTGAGGCAACGGACATAGGACTTGTCGACCTCGGTCTTGCCCTGGAAGGCCACCGACTCGGGCTCGTCGTAGGCCCCCTTGCAGAGGCGGACGCGACTGCCCGCGTGGGCGAGATCGTGGCAGTCGGCCTCGGTGCGGTGCAGATACGCCTGGAGCACCGCGCCAACGGAGGGGAAGTCCTGACGAAGCTCGCGCAGCGCCTCGAGCATGTCATCGGTGGTCGTGTGGTCCTCCATGTCCAGAGTGACCGTGGTGCCTGCGTTGGCAGCGCCCTGGCAGATCTCGCGGGCGTGCTCCAGAGCGATCTTGGGACCGTCGCTGGGCAGCGCCTGCCCCAGGGCGCTCAGCTTGAGGCTCACCTCGGCCTTGCCGTCCTGGGTCAAGCCGGCCTCGCCGAGCGCCAACAGCAGGGTCAGGTAGGCGTCGCGGGTGTTCTGCGCCTGGTGCAGGTCGAGAGTGTCCTCGCCGAGGTGGTCGATCGTGCACCGGCGGCCGGTGAGATCGAGCGCCCGCGCGGCATTGACGGCGTCAACGGTCGAGTCGCCCGCCACAAAGCGCTTGACGACGTCCCTGCTCATCGGGGCCTTCTCGACCAGGCCACGCACGCGCCCGCTCTTGGACATCTGCAAAAGCCCCTGGCGCAGCACGCTGCTTGCATTCAACACAGTTACCTCCGATTGCCGTCCTCTTCGAGTCGGCCCAAGGCTATTCCCCGACGTGCACGAAGCCGACAGCGCTTCCTCTTCGCGTATTGGCCCTCAGGGCGTGCGACGTCGGAGCGTGAGCGAACCGAGCGCGATGGCGGCCACCGCGAAGGCCGCCACGATCGCCACATCAGCACCGACGTCGCCCGCTGCATCGGCCCGTGTCGTGAGCGTGCGCATGGCGTCGACGGCATATGACAGCGGCAGGACGTCGGAGACCAGCTCGAGCGCGCGGGGCAGCCCGTTTCGCGGAACGAGGAGCCCGCACAGCAGGAACTGCGGCAGGACGAAGGCCGGCATGAACTGGACGGCCTGGAACTCCGTGCGCGCGAAAGCACTGACGAACAAGCCGGTCGCTGTGCCGAGGACGGCATCGACCACGGCCACGACCACGAGCAACCAGCGCGGACCGGCGACGTCGAGCCCGCACACCCAAATCGCGAACCCCGTTGCCACCAATGCCTGGACAACCGCGAGCGCACCGAAGGCCAAGGCGTAGCCGGCAAGGAAGTCCCCCTTGCCCAGCGGTGTCGAGAGCAGCCGCTCGAGCGTGCCCGACGACCTCTCGCGCAGGGTCGCGACGCTCGTGATGAGGAACATCACGACGAACGGGAAGACACCCAGCAAGGGCGCGCCGATCTTGTCGAACACGGGGGTGCCGTTGAAGATCCAGGCCAGCAGGCCGATCAGCACGCACGGCACGGCGATCATCAGGGCAAGGGTGCGGTGGTCGGCCCGGACCTGCAGCAGCACCCGCCGCGCCGTTGCGAGAGTGAGCCGGGGGTTCATGCCGCGCCTTCCGTCTCGATCAGGGTGAAGAAGGCATGTTCGGCATCCGGAGCCCCCGTACGGGCGAGCAAGCCGTCAGGAGTGTCATCCGCAAGCACACGGCCCTCGCGCAGCAGCAGGAGCCGGTCACACCGGGTCGCCTCGTCCATGACGTGGCTCGACACGAGCAGCGTGGTGCCCTCGTCCGAGAGTCGACCAAACAGTGCCCAGAGGTCGCGCCGCAGAACCGGGTCGAGCCCAACAGTTGGCTCGTCAAGGATCAACAGCTCAGGGGACCCGATCAGCGCCGCCCCGAGCGACACCCGCGAGCGCTGACCACCGGAAAGCTGGTCCACCCGCGAGTCGATGTCAGCAGTGAGGTCGACCGCCTCGATAATGCGCTCAACTTCAGCATGCGAGGCGCCCGCGAGCGAGGCGAAGTAGGTGAGGTTTGCACGCACCGTCAGGTCGGCATAGACGCTTGCATCCTGGGTGACGTAGCCCAGGCGTGAGCGCAGCCCGGGTGACCCGGCAGGCTCGCCCAGAACCGTGACTGTGCCGCTTGCGACGATCTGAACGCCAACGATCGAGCGAAGCAAAGTCGTCTTGCCCCCGCCGTTGGGTCCGAGCAGGCCGACGACCTGCCCGCGCGGCACCGAGAGCGAGATCCCGTGGAGAACCTCGTGGGAGCCCCGGATGACATGCAGGCCATCCACGACAATGACAGGGGCCTGCTCATTCATCATGTGGTGAAATTTACAACACCGCCGGCTCGACAACAAGGTCCCGACCCGTGTCCGGTCTGGTGTCGATTGCCAGATGGAGCAGGTGCGTCATTGATGGAGCATCACGTTTCGTGCGCCATCAATGACTCTCGTGCGCTACGTCACCAAGGTCGGGGTCGGCGAGGTACCGCTGCAAGGTTGGAGCCACGAGCGCAACGATCTCGTCGGTCGACGCGCGGACAATCGGCTCGAAGCCGATGATGTACCTCATCATCGCCAGACCGATCATCTGGGCAGCGGCCATCCCGGCCCGGAGATGCGGCTGCGGGACATCCATCGACAACGCCACCCTGGCGAACACCTCGCGGGCCAGAAACTCGCGCAGCATCCGCGCCGCATCCTCGTGGCTGACGGCCGACCGGATCAGCGCGACCAGTCGCTCACGCCCCTGCGGTGAGTCCCAGATGTCGAAGAAGGTGGCCGCCAGTCGCTCTCCCACGCGTTCACGTGGACCTGCGACAAGCGCGTCGATCAGGAACGAAGGGTTGACCGGGAGGGACATCGCCTCGACGAACAGCGCGGCCTTGCCGTCGAAGTAGTGGTGGACCAGGGCGGGATCCACCTCGGCAAGGCGCGCAATCGCCCGAAGTGAGCTCGCGTCATAGCCCTTGAGAGCGAACTCCGAGCGCGCCGCATCGAGGATCTCGGCCCTGGTGTCCTCGCCGGCCGGGCGCCGCCCGCGTCTGACGTTGCCGGGCTGGCCGGTCGCCCTCGAGGGGGTCACAGCACAGCCGCCGCGGCCAGGTGCAGGCGGGCGAACGCCAACGCCTCTGCCAGATCTGCCTCGCGCTGCTCGTCGGACATCCGACGGGTGCTGACCTCGACAATGATCGACCCGGAGAACTGTTGCACGGCAAGGGTTTCCAACAGCTCTGCGCACGGCTGGGTGCCGCGGCCGGGCACCAGGTGCTCGTCCCTCGGGGAGCCCGAGCCGTCGGCGAGGTGGATGTGGGCGAGCCGGGGCCCGAGAGCGTCGGCCATCGCCATTGCGTCGGACCCCGCGGTGGCGGTGTGCGAGAGGTCGAGCGTGACGTGGTCGTAAGGCTGGTCGACCGGATCCCAGTGCGGCAGGTAGGCATCGACCGAACGGTTGCGTGCCCGCCAGGGGAACATGTTCTCGACGGCCAGCCTGATGCCGAGCTCGTCCTCGCGAAGGGCGACCCCGTCGGTGAACGACCGTGCGTAGTCCTTCTGCCAGCGGAACGGCGGATGCAGCACGACTGTGCCGGCTCCCAAGGCCCCCGCCATCTCGATGGCTCTGTCCACCTTTGGCCATGGCTCCGGACCCCAGACCCGTTGGGTGAGAAGCAGAGTCGGCGCGTGGATCGACACGACCGGCATTGCATGCAGGTCCGAGAGGGCCTTCAACGCGCCGGCCTCCTGTGAGACCGGGTCGGTCCACACCATGACCTCGACGCCGTCATAACCGAGTCGCTCGGCCAGGCCGAACGCGGCGGCGCAGCTCTCGGGATAGACCGAGGCGGTGGACAGCGCCACCCGCGCACCGGGGACCTGAACGGTGGTCATGGAGTCGAGACTAACGGCGAGGACTCAACCTGCCGAGATCCAGTCCAACCGCCGCAGAATCACACCTTCGCGCAAGGCCCACGGGCAGATGTCGAGCCGTTCGACATCAAGGAGGTCCATAGCGGCCTCAGCGACAATCGCACCAGCCAGCATCTGTGGCGCACGCCCGGCCGAGACTCCTGACAACTGCGAGCGCTCAGCCGTGGTCATCCCGGCCAGCCGCAGCACAAGAGCCCTGACCCGCTTTCGCTCGAGCGAACGGACGGCATACCGCCCATCCGCGCTGGGCGCCGCACCAGCAATGCGAGCCAGTGAGCGCAACGTCTTGCTGGTTCCGACGAACCGGTCAGGCGCCCCGGCTTTCTTCACATCGCGCACCGCCCGCGCGATGTCGGCACGGACGCTCTTGCGCAGCGCCTTGATCTGCGCCGAGGTAGGCGGGTCGCCGGACAGGGCAGCCCTTGTGAGACGTCCCGCCCCCAGGGGAAGACTCAGAGCCACGTCGGGGACTTCGTCGATGCCGGCCGCGATCTCGAGCGATCCGCCGCCGATGTCGAGCACCAGTAATCGGCCGCTGGACCAGCCGAACCATCGCCGCACGGCCAGGAAGGTCAGCTTCGACTCGTCCTCGCCGGAGAGCATGTGCAGCTCGACCCCTGTCTCCTCCAGCACCCGGGCAAGAACGGCCTCACCATTTGGGGCTTCACGAATTGCGCTCGTGGCAAAGGCAAGCAGGTCTTCGACGCCTTGGTCCTCGGCGAACGTGAGGCACTCGCGAGTGAACGCCACCAACGCGTCGGCGCCCGATCGGGCGATCGAGCCGTCCTCATCGACGTGCTCCGAGAGCCGCAGCTCGATCTTGTGCGACGAAGCAGGGAGCGGATGGGCACCCACGTGCGCATCGACGACCAGAAGGTGGATCGTGTTGGATCCCACGTCGATCACGCCGAGTCGCATGGGGACGAATCTATCGAGTTGAGTAACTGAACGGGTGCGGCAGCCGCGAGTTGCGGGCAGGGTGGGGGCATGCCCCCGACTGGCCTTTGACCGGTGGCTACATCTCAGCCGGTATGGCGTGTCTCACGACCCTGCCGGGCTTCGCCGCGATGATCTGGTGCGGATGGCAGCGCGGTTCCCGGCTGGGACTGTTGTTGATCAGCGGGCCAGCCGCCTTGATGACGCTCGTGGGGCTCAACCTGCTGAATACGCCGGCGCTCACGTCCGTAGACCATCAGCGGAGGCGCACACTGAGCTTTGCCGACCTGTTCGTCGACGTGACGTTGGTCAACTGGGTTGTTGTCATGCTCGTCGCCGGGGTGGCGGTGGCGACCCACCTTCTGAGGCGGCGGGCTCGTCGTACCGAAGGGGGTTCAGCCACATAGTCTTGGCGAATGCCAGAGACCGCCCTCGACATCGCGCGCCTGTGGGTCGAGTTCACCGACCCCTCCGATGCCAACCAGCACTTCAGGTGCGACCTGACCTGGCTCACCTCCTCGTGGACCTGCATCTTCGGCAACGGTTGCGCGGGGATCTATGAGGACCGCCCCGACGACGGGTGCTGCACCTTGGGCGCCCACTTCACCGACAAGGACGACGTATCGCGGGTCAAGGCTGCCGTCGCCGAGCTCGGTGAGGACGAGTGGCAGTTCCACACGGCCGGTCAGGGCGGGCGTTGGAAGCTCAAGGAGGAGGGGCAGCTGAAGACCCGGGTCGTCGACGGCGCCTGCATCTTCCTGAACCGTCC
>DATCQG010000256.1:0-4285 GCA_036569625.1 Dermatophilaceae bacterium
CTTTGAAGGAGATGCAGGGTAGGTGGAAGAATCCCTTATCAGGAATGGCGTGGTATAGGAAGACCAAGCGTGATTTTGCTGCTCTTTCCGAAGGCTGATGAGTGCCGACCCCGCTCCCGCGCTCAGCGTCGTCGCGACACCGAGCATCGGCCCACCCACGACATCGATGTCTGGGTGGCCAGTGCCGCGGCTGGACGGTGCGCCGTATCTGGTACCGCTGTGCTTCGACTGGGACGGCGAAGCGCTGCTGATGGCCCCGCCTAACAGATGGAGACACGATGAGCATGGCCACGAGGACGGATCCGCAGTCGCCTGCGCTGCACGTTGCCGACAGCCACGATTTGATCCGCGTGCACGGTGCGCGCGTGAACAACCTCAAGGACATCAGCATCGAGATCCCGAAGCGCCGGCTGACGGTGTTTACCGGCGTCTCCGGCTCGGGCAAGAGCTCGCTGGTGTTCAGCACGATCGCCGCGGAGTCGCAGCGGATGATCAACGAGACCTACAGCGCCTTCGTGCAGGGTTTCATGCCGACGCTGGCCCGGCCGGACGTCGACGTGCTCGACGGGCTGACGACGGCGATCATCGTCGACCAGGAGCGGATGGGCGCCAACGCCCGCTCCACCGTCGGCACCGCCACCGACGCCAACGCGATGCTACGCATCCTGTTCAGCCGACTCGGGCAGCCGCACATCGGCTCGCCGCAGGCGTATTCGTTCAATGTCGCCTCGATCAGCGGAGCGGGTGCGGTCACCATGGAGCGCGCCGGGCGAACCGTGAAGGAGCGTCGCAGCTTCAGCATCACCGGGGGGATGTGTCCGCGCTGCGAGGGCCGGGGGTCGGTGACCGACTTCGACCTAACCCAGCTGTACGACGACAGCAAGTCGCTCAACGAGGGTGCGCTGACGATCCCCGGCTACAGCATGGACGGCTGGTACGGCCGGATCTTCGGCGGCTGCGGCTTCTTCGACCCGGACAAGCCCATCAAGAAGTTCACCAAGAGAGAGCTCCAGGACCTGCTGTACAAGGAGCCGACCAAGATCAAGGTTGACGGCATCAACCTGACCTACGAAGGCCTCATCCCGCGGATCCAGAAGTCGATGCTCTCCAAGGACGTTGACGCGCTGCAGCCGCACATCCGGGCCTTCGTGGAGCGAGTGGTGACGTTCACCGTCTGCCCCGAGTGCGCAGGCACCCGGCTCAGCGAGGCGGCCCGGTTGTCGAAGATCAAGAGGATCAGCATCGCCGACGCCTGCGCGATGCAGATCAGCGACCTCGCCGGGTGGGTCCACGGCCTCGACGAGCCCTCGGTGGCGCCGCTGCTGGCGTCGCTGCGGCACACCCTTGACTCGTTCGTGGAGATCGGGCTGGGCTACCTCTCGCTCGACCGGCCGTCGGGCACGCTGTCGGGTGGCGAGGCGCAGCGCGTCAAGATGATCCGCCACCTCGGCTCCTCGCTCACCGACGTCACCTACGTCTTCGACGAGCCCACCATCGGCCTGCACCCCCATGACATCCAGCGGATGAACGAGCTGCTGCTGCAGCTGCGCGACAAGGGCAACACCGTGCTCGTCGTGGAGCACAAGCCGGAGGCGATCGCGATCGCCGACCACGCCGTCGATCTCGGCCCCGGCGCCGGCACCGAGGGCGGCGAGGTGGTGTTCGAGGGGACCGTCGAGGGGCTGCGAGCCAGCGGCACGCTGACCGGGCGGCACCTTGACGACCGGGCCTCCCTGAAGCCGTCGGTGCGCACACCGTCAGGGGTGCTGGAGGTCCGCGGCGCCAGCACCCACAACCTGCAGGACGTCGATGTCGACATCCCGCTCGGCGTGCTGGTGGTGGTGACCGGCGTGGCCGGGTCGGGAAAGAGCTCACTGCTCCACGGCTCGGTGTCGGGCCGGGACAGCGTGGTGTCAGTCGACCAGACCCCGATCCATGGCTCGCGGCGGAGCAACCCGGCGACGTACACCGGACTGCTCGACCCGATCCGCAAGGCGTTCGCGAAGGCCAACGGCGTGAAGCCGGCGCTGTTCAGCGCCAACTCCGAGGGCGCCTGCCCCAACTGCAACGGCGCCGGCGTCATCTACATCGACCTGGCGATGATGGCCGGCGTCGCCACCACCTGCGAGGACTGCGAGGGGAAGCGGTTCCAGGCATCGGTGCTGGACCACCACCTCGGCGGCCGCGACATCAGCGAGGTGCTCGCGATGTCGGTGACCGAGGCCGAGGAGTTCTTCGGCGCCGGCGAGGCGCGCACGCCGGCCGCGCACGCCATCCTCGACCGGCTCGACGACGTCGGCCTCGGCTACCTCAGCCTCGGCCAGCCGCTCCCTACGCTGTCCGGCGGCGAGCGGCAGCGGCTCAAGCTGGCCACCCACATGGCCGAGAAAGGTGGCGTCTACGTCCTCGACGAGCCGACCGCCGGCCTTCACCTTGCCGACGTCGAGCAGCTGCTCGGCCTGCTCGACCGGCTCGTCGACTCCGGCAAGTCGGTCATCGTCATCTCGCACCACCAGGCGGTCATGGCACACGCCGACTGGATCATCGACCTCGGCCCCGGCGCCGGCCACGACGGCGGCCGGATCGTCTTCGAGGGCACACCCGCCGACCTCGTCGCCGCCCGCTCCACCCTCACCGGCGAGCACCTCGCGGCCTACGTCGGCACCTGACCGAGGCCCTCGCGGACACCGTGAGACGAGTTCTCTCATCTGTTTCGACTTGTCCCGACCGCCACGCGACGCGCGCGACGGCGGGGATCCCGTCGTGCGTCGCGAAACAGGTGACCAGACCGATCAGGAATCGAGAAGCGCGGACCCCCGGGCCGCAGCTAGCGTGACCGCCATGGACATCACCATTTACTCGACCTTCCTCCCGCACAACGACCCGGACGCCTCCCTGGCCTTCTACCGCGACACCCTCGGCTTCGAGGTCCGCAACGACGTCGGATACGGCGGGATGCGCTGGATCACGGTCGGCCCTGTCGACCAGCCCGACACGTCCATCGTCCTGGAGCCGCCGACCGCCGACCCCGGCATCACCGACGACGAGCGCCGCACCATCGTCGAGATGATGGCCAAGGGCAGCTACGCCCGCATCATCCTGGCCACCGCCGACCTCGACGGCGCCTTCGCGCGGCTGCAGGCCAGCGGCGCCGACGTCGTCCAGGAGCCGACCGAGCAGCCGTACGGGGTTCGCGACTGCGCCTTCCGCGATCCCGCGGGCAACCTGATCCGCATCAACGAGCTGCGCTGAGCCATCCGGCGATCGCAGCCATAACCTGCACAGACGGCACCGTGAGGCGCTGAGACGAGATCTCCCTAGTAGCAACCGGCGAGCCAGAACGCTCCGGTGAGCCAGCGGTCTCCAGGACACCAGGCCCTGGGAGCCTCAGCTGATGGGAACGTCGACCAGTGGGACCTTCGGTCGTGCGCCGCCTGAAACCTCGAACCGGCGGCCGGTGATGCTGTCCGGCTCGATCCTGATGAAGTGTGGCTTCGGGGTCGAATGCCACGCAAAGGGCGGCAGTGAGATCGCTGCCAGTGCGTCGTCGAGGCGGTCCACGCCGTTCGCCCTGCCTTTCACCACGACGCTCCAGGCGCTGGCGGACTCCAGGTCGTAGCCGTCCACCTCGAACGCCACATGGTGCCCGATGGCGCCGGTGAGCTTGCTGCCCGGCCCGGTGCGGAACACCACGCTGCCAAGGTCGACCAGATGGTTGACCGGGAAGATGTCCGGCTGGCCGTCGAGGATCACAGCCAGGCGACCCACAACAGCCTCACCGAGCAACGTCCATGACTCCGCATCCGACAGCTCGGCAATGGGGTTCAGCTGGAGGGGGCTCATGACAGCCAGTGTTGCGCCTCGTCTCCGGTCGCGGAGGCCTAAGCCCGAAATGTCGCGTCAGCCAGCGAGGTCGAGGGATCGCCGAGACGGTCGGCGTCGATGATGGCGCCGGAGCGCACGAGCGCCTTGATCTGGTCGCCCTGGTCCCAGAGGTTGGCGTTCATGCCGGCGAGCACCCGCCCGTCCTTGAGCCAGAAAGCCAGGAACTCACGACCGGCCACATCACCGCGAAGCACCACGCGGTCCCAGTCCGAGGCGTAGCCGTGATACTCCATGCCGAGGTCGTACTGGTCGGAGTAGAAGTACGGAAGCTTCGCGTATGCCGTGTGCTGGCCGAGCATGTTGCGCGCCGCAGCCGGGCCCTGGTTCAGCGCGTTGGCCCAGTGCTCCATGCGAATATGCTTGTTGTACATGGGGTTCCACGTCGCCGCAACATCACCGG
>DATCQG010000257.1:0-3360 GCA_036569625.1 Dermatophilaceae bacterium
CCGCCGGCTCCAGGTGCTGCCGACAGCTCGCCGGCGAGCGCGAGCGCGCGCTCGTACGTGTCGACGTCGATCACCATCCAGCCGGCGATCAGGTCCTTAGTCTCCGCGAACGGCCCGTCGGTGACCGGCGGTCGGCCCTCCCCGTCGTACCGGACGAACGTGCCCTCGGGCGAGAGCGCCTGGCCGTCGACGTACTCGCCGGTGCCCTCGAGCCGGGCGGCGAAGTCGGCCATGAACTGCACGTGGTCCTCGACCTCTTCCGGGGTCCACTTGTCCATCGGGACGTCGTTGACGGCCTCGGGGGCGCCGCGGTAGTGCTTGAGAAGCAGGTACTTCGTCATGCTGGGTCTCCTTGGTGTGGTGCGGCCATGGTTGCCGCGTCTGCCCCTGGGACGGAGCCGCCAGGCCGGCCTCGACATCCTCGGCCACATTCTCTTCGAGCACCTCCTGACGCAGCCGGCCCGAGCCACGCATCGACGCCAGAATGCGAAGCGAGGACCGATCCGTTGGACGGTCACGTAAAGGCCGCCTGCTTCAAGCTCGGCGCTAGGTGCGCCGCTCGGTCGAGCCAGCCGGCACTGGTACGGCCCTGGAGCCACGTGCCTATCGTCGCAGTTCGGACCCGTCGCGCCCGAGGAGCCATTGAGCGATCGGTCTGCGGCACGGGTGTTGGCCAGAGTCCGTGAGCCCGGCATGAGCGGACAAACTCACCCGTCAGGTCGTGCCCGCCTGACGGCGCGGCTCGCTTTGAATGGGGTGGGCCGCGGTGTTCACACTCGCCATGAACCCGCTGACTTTGCTAACCCTGGATCCACACTGCGAGGACGACTCTGCGTTGGGCAGGTGGCCATTCGGAAGCCGCGAGCCGCCATAGAACATGCCTGCTGAAACCGTCGCTGACGAGCCCGCGTGCTTTCGTGCTGGTATGCGCGATGTGGACTGTGGCGTTGCCGACATAGTGCATGAAGAAACTGTGGCGCTGCTGACAAAACGCGTTGATGATGGGAGCAGAAGTTCCCGAGACCCAACGATCGACAACACCGATCTGCCCATAGCTCGCCCACAGGGGAGGTACCCATGGCCGTCGCCAGCGACGACAACAGCACGTTCAAGGACTACGCCCACCCCGAGCGTCTGGTCTCCACCGAATGGCTGGCCGGGCAACTGAAGGGCGGGGCTGTCGGTAGCTCCGACCTTGTCGTCCTCGAGTCGGACGAAGACGTGCTGTTGTACGAAACCGGGCACATCCCTGGAGCAGTCAAGGTCGACTGGCACCTCGACCTCAACGACCCGGTGAAGCGTGACTATGTCGACGGTGAGCGATTCGCCCAGATCCTCGGTGAGCGCGGTATCGGGCGCGACACCACCGTGGTCATCTACGGCGACAAGAGCAACTGGTGGGCTGCCTACGCACTCTGGGTCTTCACGCTCTTCGGACACGAGGACGTGCGTCTCCTCGACGGGGGTCGGGCAAAATGGGTTGCCGAGGGGCGGGAGATGACCCGCGACGTGCCGAACATGAAGAGCGTGGAATACCCGGTCGTCGAGCGCAACGACGCGCCGATCCGCGCGTTCAAGGACGAAGTCCTGGCCCACATCGGCCAGCCCATGGTCGACGTCCGCTCCCCCGGCGAGTTCTCCGGAGAGCTGCTGCATATGCCCGACTATCCGCAGGAGGGAGCAATGCGTGGCGGCCACATCCCCGGCGCCAGATCGGTTCCCTGGGCCCGCGCCGCCGCCGAGGACGGCACGTTCAAGAACCGATCCGACCTGGAGGCCATCTACCTGACCGAGCAGGGGCTGGCACCCTCCGATGACATCGTGGCGTACTGCCGCATCGGTGAACGCTCATCGCACACATGGTTCGTGCTGACCCACCTGCTCGGCTTCGACAAGGTTCGCAACTACGACGGTTCATGGACCGAGTGGGGCAACGCCGTCCAGGTGCCCATCGAGGTCGGTGCCACGTGACGGCGGACCAGGCGACCGTCGGGCTGCCGGAGTCGCTGGACGAAATCGCCCAGGACTTTGCGGCTCTTTCGGTTCGTGATCGGCTTACGCTCCTGCTCGACTTCAGCGACGAGCTGCCCGAGCTGCCCGAGCGCTACCAAGGGCACCCGGAGCTGCTCGAGCGGGTCGACGAGTGCCAGTCGCCGCTGTTCCTGGTGGTCGAGGTGGAAGGCGCTCAGGATGCCGCGGCTGCGCAGGGGGCCACGGTGCGCCTGTTCTTCCAGGCGCCTCAAGAAGCTCCCACGACTCGGGGGTTCGCGGGAATCCTGCACGAGGGCCTGGACGGGCTAACCGTCGGCGAGGTGCTCGCCATACCCGACGATGCGCCATACCGATTCGGATTGGGTGAGGCGGTCTCACCGCTGCGATTGCGGGGCATGGTTGCGATGTTGAACCGGATCAAACGCCAGGTCCGAATCAAGTCAGCAGCCTGAGCAGGCGTTGTCCGCCAGACATCCGTGCAGACCTGACTGGGATCGCTCGGATACGAAGCCAAACGATGTTGGATAGGCACGCGCCCCGGAAAAGCTTTCCCGCGACCTTGCTGGCATCTGCGACGTGTCCGGGCACCATCTCCGCAAGGCGTAGGCAAGTTCTCTGCTGACGAACTACGGGATCTTCCGGCGGATGACCGGACGCATCGGAGCCAAGCCTCGGTGCCCGTAGAACGATCGGCGGATCCAAGCGGTCAACGCAACAGGAGTGGTCCGATCTGTTCGATCGGCTTCTTGAACGCTAGTCGTTTGCGTGGTCGGTCGTTGAGCTCGGCGGCGACCCAGTCCAGGTCTTCGCTGCTGTGCACATTCAGGTCGGTGCCCTTGGGGAAGTACTGGCGCAGCAGGCCGTTCGTATTCTCATTGGTGCCGCGTTGCCAAGGGGCGTGCGGGTCACAGAAGAAGATCGCCATGTCGGTGGCCATCCGGACTTGTTTCCAGTCGCGCATCTCCACACCCTGATCCCAGGTCAGCGACCCGCGCAGCGCCTCAGGCAGGGTCTGGATCTTCGCGGCCAGCGCCGGGGCGACCTGCGCGGGTTTGTAGCCGTCGGGCAGGTGCACCAACATCGTGTAGCCCGTGGTGCGTTCCACCAGGGTGCCAATCGCACTGGCGTTGGCCTTGCCGATGATCAGGTCCCCCTCCCAGTGTCCGGGGACCGCGCGGTCATCGGCCTCGGCGGGCCGCGACGCGATGTTGATCATGTCCGGCAACGCGCGGCTCTTACGGTGCGCGCCCTGGCGGTTGGGTTGGCGTAGCCCGCGCCCGGTGCGCAGGCATTTGGCCAGGTCACGGCGCAGCGCGCCGCGGGACTGCACGTACAGGGACTGATAGATGGTCTCGGTGGACACCCACA
>DATCQG010000258.1:0-7366 GCA_036569625.1 Dermatophilaceae bacterium
CCGCAGGCCAGGTCGTTCCAGATGATGACCATCGCGATGCATCGGGCCAGCCCGACGATGATCAGACCGGTGCGGTAGGCCGGCAGGTCGGGCAGGAAGATCCAGGCGAGGGTGAACATCAGCGCCGGGCCAAGGACCCAGTTCATCAGCAGCGAGCTGACCAGCAGCCGGCGGTCGCCGGTGACGGAGTCGAGACGGTCGTAGCGGACCTTTGCCAGCACCGGGTACATCATGACCAGCAGCCCGATCGCGATGGGCAGGCTGATGCCGTCGACCTGCACGGCCTGCAGAACGTTCCCAAGCCCGGGCACGACCCGGCCCATCAGCAGCCCGGCCAGCATGGCCAGGCCGATCCACACCGGCAGGAAACGGTCGAGGGTGGAGAGCTTGGCGACCACCGCGGGCTGCGGGGCCGGAGTGGTCACGGGCACCGTCATACGAGCATCGCCGTCGCGGTCCGGGCGGCCGGCGCGGTGCCGAGGTCGGAGGAGCCCAGTACGGCGGACAGCTGGGCCAGCGCCGAGGGCACCACCCAGTAGTAGACCCACGTACCCCGCCGCTCGCATTGAAGCAGCCCGGTCTCGCGCAGCACCCTGAGGTGGTGGGAGATCGTCGGCTGCGAGAGGTCCAACCCGGCAGAGAGGTCGCACACGCAAGCCTCGCCCCCGGCACTGCTGGCCACCCGGCTGAGCAGCTGCAGACGCGCCGGGTCGCCCAGGGCCTTGAACATCCGGGCAAGGTCACCGGCCCAGTCCTTGGTCAGCGGCTCACGCACCAGCGGCGTGCAGCACGGTTCGGTCTGCGCGATCGGCAGGCTCTGATTCAACATGCGTCAATATTGACATCTATCGAACCAAGGGGCAAGTCGTGGCTTCAGCCGGTCAGTGACTCCAGGAGCTCGCGCACCTTGGCGGCGGTGGGGACCCGGCCGGAGAGGACGACCTTCTCGTCCACGACGAGTCCAGGCGTGGACATCACGCCGTAACCCATGATGGCCGGGAAGTCGGTGACCTTCTCGAACTGCGCATCGATGCCAAGGTCGGCGACGGCCTGTCGGGTGACGCGCTCGAGGTTGACGCAGTTGGCGCAGCCGGACCCGAGAATCTTGATGATCATCGCAATCTCTTCTTTCGCTGGAGGTGGGGTGGTTGGGAGGTAGTGAGGTCAGGCCACGACGGCGTTGAAGAGGTAGCCGACGGCGATGATCCCGACGCCGGTGACACCGACGAAGGTGGCGATGAGCTGGGGCTTGAGGACCCGGCGCAGCAGGATGAGCTCGGGCAGGCTGAGGGCGACGACGGCCATCATGAAAGCGAGCAGGGTGCCCATCGGCAGTCCCTTGTCGTGCAGGGCCTGAACGAGCGGCATGATGCCGGCGGCGTTCGAGTACAGCGGTATCCCGATCAGCACCGCGATCAGCACCGCGAAGGGGTTGCCGGCCCCGGCATACCGGGTGAAGAAGTCCTCGGGTGCCCAGCCGTGGATGGCCGCGCCCACTGCGATACCGACCAGCAGGTAGGGCCAGATCTTGCGCAGGATCGAGGCGACCTCTTCGATGCCCATCTGGATCCGGTCGTCCCAGGTCAGCCCGGCGGCGGGGTCGATGATCTGCCCGCCCAGGCGGGTCTCGAAGACGAACGGCTCGACCCACCGCTCGAGCTTCAGCCGGCCCAGGACGAACCCCGCCACGATCGCGATGACCAGGCCCGCGCCGACGTACAGCAGGGTCGGGCCGATCCCGAACATCCCGAACAGCAGACCGATCGCGACCTCGTTGACCAGGGGGCTGGCGATCAGGAAGCTGAGCGTGACCCCAAGAGGGACACCGGCGGCGACGAACCCGATGAACGCCGGGACGGCGCTGCACGAGCAGAACGGGGTGACGACCCCGAGTCCGGCGGCCATGACGTTGCCGACGCCCTCACGCTTGCCGCCGAGCAGCGCCCGGGTGCGCTCGACGCTCATGAACGAGCGCAGCACCGTGACGGCAAAGATGATCCCGACCAGCAAGAGGGCGATCTTGATCGAGTCCTCGAAGAAGAAGTGCACCCCTGAGCCCAGGCGGCTCGCCGGGGCCAGGCCGATGACGTCGTACACGAGCCAGTCCCAGAGCGGACCGTTGACCTCGTACAGGGCGAACCAACCAAGCGCTGCAGCGCCCAGCCCCACCCACCGCCGGGTCGGGGTCGTGGGGCGTAGTCGCTCGGCGACGCTCATGCCGTCACGGCCACCGGTGCGCCAGGAAGGGCCGCCTGCATCCGCTCGGCCGCGTCGTGAGCCAACGCGTAGTCGACCCACCGGCCGCGCCGGCTCGTGGTGACGAGGCCCGCCTCGCGCAGCACCTTGAGGTGGTAGCTCAGCAGGTTCCCCGCGATCGGGATCTGCTCCTGGATCTTGCACACGCACCGCGGCGCTTCGACCAACATGACCAGGACGGCCCAGCGCACCGGGTCGGCTACCGCCTGCAACACGGCAACCGGGTGCACCACCACGGGACCCGTCAGTTCAAGGTGGGTTGTATCAGTCATATTTGAACCGTACTGCGGGTCCGCGCACCCGGACGCGAGATGAGTCGCAGATCACGTCTTCATGGAGGGCGTGGTTTCTTCATCGTTTCTCCATGGTTCCTCGCCGCAACCGCAGTACTCGGGGGCAACGCTGGAGGTATCCCGGATCAGCCGGGGCAGTCGGATGAGGAGTTCGCAATGATGAATTGGTATGGCCGGGGTGGAATGGGTTCAGTCGGATGGTTTGGCAAGGGCCTCTTCTGGCTCATCCTGCTCGGGCTGATCATCTGGTTGATGGTGCGTCTGCTGCCCGGAAGCGGCGGTGAGCCGACCCGGAATGCTGGTGAGTCGGCGCTGGACATCCTCGACCGCCGCCTGGCCAGCGGCGAGATCGACACTGAGGCTTGGCAGGCCCAACGGGCCGCTCTCGTGGGCGCCCAGCAAGACCGGAAGTGAGCGCGGTGAGACGCCCCGCGATGGTTGGGGCGCTGGCGGCAGCCGTGATCGCACTGGTCGCCTCTGCTGCTGTGGCTGTGGGCGTCGACGCCGGCCCTTCCTCCGGGCGGTCGGGGATACGCGGTTACGAACAGGGCCAAGGAACGATGGGCGGCCAGGGCCAGGGCCAGGCAATGATGGGCGGCTACGGCGGCGGGCGCCAAGGAATGATGAGCGGATACGGCGGCGACCAAGGCTCGGACGCTGGCAGGTCGAACGGCTTCATGGGCAGGGTGTGGCTGCCCGGTAACGGGGCCGCGGTGTCCTCCATACCAGCGGCTCGGGCCCGAGCGACGACCGCAGCGCAAGCTGCCGGGCTACATCCCGGAGAGGTGATGTGGTTCGACAACGGCTTCTACGTCGAGCTCAAGGACAGCGCGGGTCAGCCCGCGACGGAGGTCATTGTCGATCCCGCTACGGGTTCGGTGAGCACCGAGCCAGGACCGGCGATGATGTGGAACACCCGCTTCGGGATGATGCGCACCGGTGCCGGTGGCGCCGGATCGGTGGACTCCGCCAAGGCGCGCGCCATCGCCACCTCGTGGCTGGCGGCTATCCGGGCCGGCACCACCGTCCGCACCATCGACGCCTACCCCGGCTACTTCACCCTTGACCTCCAACGCAACGGCACGGTCGTCGGGATGATGTCGGTCAGCTCCATCACCGGGTCGGTCTGGTACCACACCTGGCACGGGGCGTTCATCGCGATGCAGGACTCGTGAGCCGGGGAGTCTGGTGATCCGAAGACCTGCGGCTCAGATGGCCGCCGCGCCGCGCTCCCCTGTGCGGACCCGGACTACCTCGTCGACGTCCAGCACCCAGACCTTGCCATCGCCGATCTTTCCGGTCCGCGCTGCGGCGACAATCGTGTCGATGATGTGCGGAGCATCGTCGTCGTCTGCGAGGACCTCCATGCGCACCTTCGGCACGAAGTCGATCTGGTACTCCGCACCGCGGTATACCTCCGTGTGACCGCCCTGGCGTCCGTAGCCCTGGGCGTCGGAGACGGTCAACCCGCTCACGCCGATCGCCTGAAGGGCGTCGCGCACGTCACCCACCTTGAACGGCTTGACGATCGCGGTGATGAGCTTCATCAGGAAACCCTTCCCAGGCTGGAGGTTGCGGAGAACTCGTACGCGGTTTCGGCGTGCTGGCTGGAGTCGAGCCCCTCGGACTCTTCGTCAGGCGTGACCCGTAGGCCGATGGTGGCACGTAGAGCCCACGCAATCGCGTAGGTGGCGGTGAAGGCGAAGGCCGTTGCGGCTAGCACGCCAACGCCCTGGCGCGCCAGCTGGGTGAGACCGCCACCGAGCAGGAGACCTTGGTGTTTGACCGCTGGGTTGACGGCCACTGCGGCGAACAGGCCGACGAACAGGGTGCCGATGACTCCGCCGACGTAGTGGACGGCAACAACGTCCAGGGAGTCGTCGTACTTGAACCGGAACTTCAGCCGTATCGCGAACAGGCTGAGCGCGCCGGCGATCGTGCCGAGGAGGAGCGACGGGAGGGGCGACAGGAAGCCTGCTGCAGGTGTGATCGCAACAAGACCGGCAACCGCACCCGAGGCGGCGCCAAGCGTCGTGGCCTTCTTGGTCAGCCGCTTCTCGAGGATGAGCCAGCCGATCATGCCGCCGACGCCGGACAGGTGCGTGGCAAGCGCGGCGCTTGCGGCGAGATACCCGGCGCTGAGCGCCGAGCCGGCGTTGAACCCGATCCAGCCGAACCACAGCAGGCCGGCGCCGAGCAGTGCCAGGGGCAGGTTGTGCGGCGCCATCATCTCCCGCGGCCAACCGCGGCGCGGACCGATCACCAGGGCCAGCGCGAGCGCGGAGGCACCGGAGCAGATCTCGACGACGGTGCCTCCGGCGAAGTCCAGCAAACCGGCTTTGTGGAGCCAGCCCTCCGGCGACCACGCCCAGTGTGCAAGCGGGGCGTAGACGACCACGGACCAGATCGCGATGAACGTCACGAACGCCCCAAAGCGCATCCGGTCAGCTGACGCGCCGCTGATCAGGGCGGCGGTGAGGATGGCGAACATCAGCTGAAAAGCCACGAAGGCAAGCGGCGGGACAGTCAGGTGCTGCCCCGGCACACCGACCTCTGCGTGGGTCAGCCCGGCCAGGTGCAGCCCGCCGGTCAGGCCGCCGAACGCATCGTGGTCGAAGGCCAGCGAGTAGCCCACCAGCACCCAGGTCACCGAGACGATGGCGATCGTCACGAAGCTCTGCATGATCATGCCGAGCGCATTTTTCGACCGGACCAGGCCTGCGTAGAAGAAAGCGAGACCAGGGGTCATCAGCAGTACGAGGGCCGTGCACACGATGACCCAGGCAGTGTCTCCCGAGTCGACGTGGGCAGCTTCGGTCAGGAGGAAGTGCATCATCGTCATTTCTCTCGACCGGTGGCCCGAACATCCAGGTCCGAGCCTTGGCGCGGGTCAGACTACGGGCTAACGGCGCCGCGCTATCTCGACGCTCACAGAGTGGCGGTATCACGACTTCGGCACGCAGGGTGACTGCCCTGGGACCGACAAACACACCACGGTATGACGGTGTGGTCATGATCACATTCGAACGCCTGACAAAGCCCTACCGGGGCGACCTCCTCGGCCTTACGCTTCGGCTCATCGGATACCTGACGGGGTATTCGGGACGTGAAAGGGTGATCCACCCTTCATGATCTTCGAGCGAGACGAGGGCAAGGCATGACCATGACAGCCTCCAGCACAGGAACTTCGGCTGGCTCCCCAGCCCGACCAGGGCCCATGAGCAAGGTAGCCGCAGTGTTGGTCATGCTGGTCGGCGCCGGCCTCGTCGCGACGACCCTGATCAGCAACCTGTTCGCCGTCGGGCCAGCGTTCGAGAACCTGATCACCGACTTCCGCCCGGCGTTGACACAGAGCTCCATCGACACCGCGCACAAGGACATCGCGGGTCTGTCCGCCGTACAGCAGGAGTTCAGCACCAAGCTCGCACCGGCCCTCAGCCAGCAGCTGAAGATGACCCCGGACCAGTTCAACGGGTTCGTCGCCAAGAACTTCCCGAAGGTGGCAGCAGGCATGGGCGCACTGCCCACCGCCGTTCCCACGTTCAACGGCCTGATCAACACCCTTGACAAGCAACGGCCGCTGTTCGCGTCGGCCGACGCCATCCCCACTGAGAACCTCCCGGCGACGACAGTCCCGTGGGGCATGCTCGGCGCGGGCATCCTGGTCTTCCTGATCGGGCTGGCTATGCTTCGCTCACCCAAGGCCGGCGGTGCTGTTGCGATCGTCGTGGGCCTTCTGCTGCTCGTCCTTCCGCTTGCCTTGTCGCTGCCCGGTAAGGCAGCCGACGCCGACCAGCTGAACGCCAACCTCAAGCCGGTCTACACCCAGGCGCTTGTCAAGAACGCGACAGGGGCGCTCGGCACGATCGGTGCCATGGGCACGGAGATGAAGACGACCATGCTGCCTGCTCTGGCCACGCAGCTGAAGATGTCGCCCGAGCAGCTGCAGGGCTTCCTCGGCGCCAACTTCCCAGCCACCGCGCAGGCGCTGCAGACGATGCCAGCGTCGATGGGGCGCTTCAACGGGCTCGTGAAGGTCTTCGACAACAACCTCGCCAACTACGAGACCCTCAAGCCAGTGGGTCTGGAACGTCTCATCCTGATCATGATGGGTGCCGGCGGGTTGGTCGCAGTGCTCGGCGGCCTGAGCGTCGTGACGAGCCGCAAGAAGTAGCAGCGGACTGGTCGCGAGACCAGAACCAGAGACGCCGCCCCGGCTCCACTCCGGGGCGGCGTTCTGCGTCCAGGGCCGGCGCTCGACGCGCCGGATCTGGGCATTGTTCGGCGAAATATTTCGAGGACCGGGCAATGTTGCACCGGCCGGATAAGCGACCTCGCGCTCCTGTCATGCAAGACCCCTCGTATGCCCGAAGGACCCACCATGACCAACTCCTCCAACGTTCCGCTCGACCCCGTGCTTGAGGGCCAGGCCCGGCCCGCCGCCGCACCCGTCCCCGATCCCAGCCGCTGGCGCGCTCTGGGAGTGATCGCGATCGCCCAGCTGATGGTGGTGCTCGACGCCTCCATCGTGAACCTGGCGCTGCCGAGCGCGAAGGCACTTCTCGACCGCCCTGGACGACGGCACCTGGGTCATCGAGGTTCGTCCGGCGGTCCATGCGCACGGCCTGGTGACTCTCTGGTCAGCGGCGACCAGGTGCGGCTGACCCGAGATGCCGCTGCGACCCTGGTAACGGCATACCCCGACGCCAGCGAACCGGCCACCCGACTGTGGCGCACGGTCATCTCGGTACCGGACGTCCTGCGGTTGCTCCTTCGCCATGGGCGGCCGATCACCTACGGGTACGTTCCCGACCGAT
>DATCQG010000259.1:0-1527 GCA_036569625.1 Dermatophilaceae bacterium
AACCGGACGAGCACCAGGGCCGCAGTGGTCTGCGACCCGGTCACCGTCAGGCGGGCCAGGATCGGCACGTCGACCACGATGGCGACGAGCGCAACCCCGACCAGGACGCTGACCAGCAGCGCGGGGACGACCATCGAACGCCCCCCGGTGGCCCCCGTGGCCATCAGCCCACGAGGCACGAGGGGATCGCGCGCCGTGCGGTGCCTCCAGATGTATCCCAGAAGGGCCACCACCCCGAGCGGCGCCAGGGCCCAGCCCCAGGGCCCCACCACCTCACGCTCGGGATCAGCCGAGGCGAACGTGAGGACGAGCGAGCCCAGCGCGACGGCGACACAGAAGGCCCCGAGCAGGTCGACCCTTCTCAACAGGTCCAGGAGCGACCCCCGCGCGGCTGCCAACGTCGACAGGAACAGCGCGAGTGTGATCACACCCAACGGGGTCGCGAGGCGACCTGTCCCAGCGAAGGGGATGAACGGAATACCGAGCGTGACGTCGTCCGCCAAAGTCGCGGGAGCCACCAACGTGAGCAAACCCGCGGCGAGAGCCATCAGTCCCAGAACCGTTGGCAACAAACGCAGCTGAGGCCGAACATCGCGGCCACTGGTGAGCACGAGCACCGTTGCGAGCACGATGCCGAGAATGACGTTGAGCCAGAAGATTGCGCGCCATCCAGACACAGCGAGCACAGCAGCACCGAGCAACGGGCCGAGAACGCTGCCGAGCTCCTGCACCGCGCCGACGACACCAAGCGGGGTTCCGCGCCGGTCGGGCGGCCATAGGTCCGCGACCAGCGCCAGCGTGGCCGGCACCAGGCCGCCGCCGCCGATGCCCTGAAGGACCCTGCCGCCCACGAGCACCGGCAGCTCGACGGAGACGGCGGTGATAGCCGAACCGAGAACGAAGAGAGACAGACAGAAGATCAGAATCCGTTGGCGCGCAACCAGATCCGAGAGCCGGCCGATGAGCGGCAGAACGGCGATGTAGCCGAGCAGAAAGCCCGAGATGATCGGCGTCGCCTTTTGCAGTGCGTCCAGGCCGAGCCCGACGCCCGCCATCATGTATGGAAGGGCCAGGACCACGACATAGGTGTCCGCCGCCGCGAGGGCCACCGCGACCGACGAGGTCGCCAGCAGCATCCTAGGGTTTGCTGATCTCAACCGGAGCGCCGTACTTGTCCAGCGTGAGCGTGTACGTCGATGTCACAGGGGTCGAGGTTGCGCCCTGGTAGAACGGGCCGGTCATGGTCACGCTGCGCAGCTCTCCGCCGGGGTCGGTGATCCCATAGGTGACGTCGAAGGTCTTGGCGGCATCGCCAATGCTGAGCAGTTTCACGACACTGGCGCCCGGCAGCTTGCCCGTGATGGTCTTCAGGACGTCAGCGCCCTGGCGGGTCGCCTTTCCCTCGACCAGGTTGGTCGACTCGGTCATCAACGAGGTGATGCCACCCACGGGCGCGAACAGCTGGGCCGGGTTGGGCGCGTTGTACTCCTTGGGGTCGACCTGCGCGAACTCGGTGGTGAACGGCAG
>DATCQG010000260.1:0-5913 GCA_036569625.1 Dermatophilaceae bacterium
CGATCCGCCCGGCGGTCAAGGCCGGGGCCGGCGACCACGCCCGCCTGGCCCTGGTCGACCTGTCCACCGGTGAGGTCACCGACCCCGACCGCCCCAACGGCGGCCGCTGAACCTCCGCGCGCCACCGAATCGAGCAGAGCATGAGCACCGCACCCGCAACACCCGGCCCTGGCAAAACAAGCCAGCCAACGACCAGGCCGCGTCTTGACGAGGACGGTCGCCGGGAACGGCTGGAGGCTTTCCACGCCACCCTCAGTGCGCAGGTCCTGTCGCTGACCACCTCCCAGGCGTGGACGGCCTGGCTGGGCACCGCGGCCCGGTTCCACCATTACTCAACTCTCAACACCGTCGCTATCTGGGCACAACGCTCCGACGCCACCCAGGTCGCCGGGTACCGGGTCTGGCAGTCCATGGGCCGGCAGGTCCGCAAGGGGGAGCAGGGCATCCAGATCCTCGCCCCCGTCACCCGCCGACCCGACCAGCCCGACCCGGACGGCCCGGACGGCCGGGACAAGGACCACGACTCGGCGCGGCCGTCGCCAGCTGTGGCGGGCCAAGACCACCCGCCGGCGGGTGCCCGGCGGGTGGTCGGGTACCGGATCGCGCACGTCTTCGACATCTCCCAGACCGACGGGGACCCGCTGGCGCAGCTCGCGGACATCAGGCCGAGGCTGCTGACCGGGCAGGCTCCCGAACATCTCTGGGACGGCCTCGCCCTGCAAGTAAGCGAAGCTGGCTACCACCTGGCCGACGAAGCCCTGTCCAACGGCGCCAACGGGCAGACCAACTACACCAACCGCTCCGTCCTGATCCACCCAGACCTGGACCCGGCGCACCGGGTCAAGACCCTCGCCCACGAGCTGGGCCATATCACGCTCCATGAACCGGGCGACAGTTCCGATGCCTCCACGTTCGCCGCCTCCTGCCGGGGCCGGATCGAGGTGGAGGCCGAGTCCGTCGCGTTCCTGGTCACCAGCGCCCGCGGCATGGACAGCTCGCAGTTCAGCTTCCCCTACGTCGCCGGCTGGGCCCAGCAAAGCAAGGACGTCGAGGCCACCCTGCGCGAGACCGCCAGCCGCGCTCTGAGCACCGCGCACAAAATCTTGGACCGACTCGAGCGGGACAACCCGGCGCCACTGGATGTCGCCGAGGATCAAGCACCCACGATCGTGCACACCCCGCGCCGCAGGACGCAGCACGAAGCACACTGCCCGGCCGCGCCGAACCGCGCTCCTGACGTCGGGATGAGCCGATGACCACCGCCGCAATCACGCGCGGCGACGTGGGCGTCGGCGCGGACGTCGACGCGCGGAGACGCAGCGCCGACTACGAGCGACACCGCTACCGGCAGCAGCGATCCGCTACCTGGGCGCCGTTCACCCCCGCCGAGCCCGTCCGCGAGCACCTTCAGGACCTCCGCGCGTCCGGGATGACCCTGGAGCAGATCTCCCGAACGGGTGGGGTCAGCGTCGCCACTCTTCTCCGGGCGGCCACGGCCCCCCGGATCAGCACGGCCGCCGCCGACGCCATCCTCTGCGTCCAGCCCGGCGACGCCAACCCTGCCGCGGCGGCGGCCACCGAGGCGCTGAGGGCTCTGCATGCTGACGGGTGGACACTCGAGCAGCTCGCGGCGGCGACCGGCCTGACTAGCCACGCCATCGGCGCGACGGTGAACGGCCGGACGAGACCGCACCCCCACACCACCGCGGCGATCGCCGGCGTGTACGAGCACCTGCGCTTGGAGGATCCCGGGGACGGGGCCGCCGCGGTCCGATCCCGTCTGCGGGCGGAACGGGCCGGCTGGAAGCCCAGCACCCAGCAGAAGGACGTCGACATCATCGACATCGTCGCCGTCGACCGCGCTGTCCGTGGCGAGGTCGTCCCCCTCAGGCCGGGGGAGCGGCAGGCGGCTCTTCAACGGCTGGCAGGCCACCACCCTGACGCGGAGATCGCCCGCCGGTTGGGGGTCAGCGGTCGCACCGTCCTCCGCCACCGCGCGAGCCAGGGCCTGCCCGCCTACGCCGCACCCCGAGCAGCGGACACGCCGAGCAGGTAGCTCCACATGTTTTTTCCCACCCAGGTCCGCGCACACCACAGCGGGTCGCGCAGGATGCCGACACGGTGGCCCGCTAACTGCTCAGTCTCGCCTGGGTCGTGCGATTCCCTGGAGCGAGCACCTGGGCTCAGACGCCCCGGCTGCTCCTCTGGCGCAGCCCCTTCGACGCGACCACGGCGACCGTGCACGTTCTCCCGCACCACCGCCTCAACGACATCGACCAACAACACCGCCCCGAGGACGCATCGTGAGTATCACGAGCCGGTCCGAGGCAAAAGCAGTCCTCACCCTGAAGGAGGTGGACCTCCATGGATGAAAACACCGCACGACGAGCCGCGGTGGAGTTTCTCGGCGGGCAAGTGCAGGAATCCGGATTTCGTGTCGGAGTTCCAATTTCGTGTCGGCGGCCTGTCGGTGTTCCAGGTTCGTGTCGGTGCCCAAGGCGCGTGCGGCGAGGGCTCGACGCGACGGCGAGTGTGGGTGTCCCGTATGACGTACGGGAGGGGGAATCCTCACCGGGCGGGTCTTACGGGACACCTCTGGGGCGCACGGCGCCTGACCTGCGGCGTTCTCGTAGGGGGTTCCGCTTTCGGGACTGCTCAAGGAGGGGATCGGCCGCGCCAGACAAGCGGCTAGATGCGGACGTCGCGGACTGGCCGTGATCGGGAGCAGTCCGCTCAGTTCCCGTGTGCCGGGGCCGTGTCGAAATGCCTGGCCAGCAGGGCGTCGAGTTGTTCCAGCGCCTCGTCGGGTATCCAGTGGCTGACACCCTTGAGCACCCTGTACGTGTATGGGCCCGCGACGAAACGTGGGGTCAGGGCAGCCCCTTTCGGCCCGATCGCTGTGTCACCTTGTCGCTCACGCCCGCCGGCGAGGCACTGGCCGACGCAGCAGTGGACGTCGCCGCCGCCATGGACGGCGATGCCGATATGTACGTCGATGCGGAAGCTGGCCACCCTCTCCCACGCCAAGGTACGGTGGCCAGGTAGAGGGTGGCCACCGGGTGCAAGTGAGACGCAGGTGTTGCCCAGCCCTTGACGACCAGTTGGGGAGAAGATCGGGTGTCATCGCGCGGATCCGGCGTCGCCGCTCAGATGCGCGCGACGCTGTTCCGGCGTGGACGCAGGCCGGGACTGCGTACGGCGAAGACGACGCTTGCCGCTGTCCTGTCCTTCATCTTGGCCCAGCATCTGGGGACCAGCCCGGCGCCGGTGCTGGCTCCGCTGACAGCACTTCTCGTCGTACAGCTGACGATGTACGAGACAGTGGCCAGCGGTTTGCAGAGAGTCGCCAGCGTCGTGGCCGGAGTGCTGATTGCGGTCGGTGTCGCTTCCTATGTCGGGCTGACCTGGTGGAGTCTGGGGGCAGTCGTGGCTGCGTCGCTGATCATTGGCCGCCTCCTGCGCCTGGGCGCCCATCTGCTCGAAGTCCCGATCTCGGCCATGTTGGTGCTGGCAGTAGGCGGCGCGGAGGGCGCGGCCCTGGACCGGGTCTACGAGACGCTGATCGGAGCCGGCGTCGGTGTCGCCGTCAACGTGGTGATCGCAGCTCCCCTGTACGTGCAACCGGCTAGTGACGCGCTCGGTGAGCTGGCCGAGCGGATGGCAGCGTTCCTCAAACAGCTCGCCGATCAGCTGGATGCTGGGTGGTCCCGCGAGTCAGCCGACCGGATGCTGAACGAGGCCCGGCGCCTTGGTGACGACGTTGCGCACGCCGACCGGACGCTGGCTCGCGCCCAAGACAGTGCCAGGTTCAACCCACGCATTGCCCAGGCCCGCGAGGCACTACCGCGGCTGCGCACCGGGTTGACGGGGCTCGAGCACACCTACGTCACGATCCGCAACCTGTGCCGTTCCCTCCTGGACCGGACCTACTTCGTGCCCAGCGAGCAGGCGGAGACTGTGTACGACGCACAGGTCCGCAGTGTGCTCGCACTGGTGCTGCAGGCTGCGGCGGATGCCATCGGGCACGTGTCCGTGGTGACATCCGGCACCGAAGCCCAGGACGCCGCCCGAACGGAGGTCGACCGGCGACTCTCCGAGCTGCACCGTCGCCGCGACCGGCTTGCCGAGCTCCTGCACGAGGAGTCGCGTGCGGACCGGGCGGTCTGGCAACAGCACGGCGCTCTGCTCACCGACCTCGACCGAATGCGGATCGAGGTAGAGGCCGCGGTCCGCCCACCCGAGCAGGCGTGGCGACCACCTCCGGTCATCGAGGGTCAACGGCGAGCGTTGCGGCGCATCCTCGCGGCTGTCCGCCAGCGCGCCGAGCGTCGGCGGCGCCGCTCCTGACCCAGCCCGCTGGACCCGTGAGATGGGGCGCCTCGGTCAAGGCAGAGCTGGCCGCTGCTGAGGACGTCCTGAAGGAGGTGCTTCGCGACCGCGCACGCCTCCACTCGGTCATCCCGCCGGTGGGGGGTCCAGGACGTCGACATCGACAACGTGCGGGAGCGCCGCGGTGGCCGAGGTGGCTGCCAAGGTGCTCGCCCTCTGTAGGCGGTCGCATCGGAATGCCCGGGGGCACGTACGGTGTTGACGGGTCATGGACAAGGCGAACGCGCACCGGGCCGCTGCTCCAGCCATGGCCGTGCGGGAGGTACTGGCGACCGAACGGTTCCGGACCACTGGCGCTTTGTCAGGCACTTCACAACGACTTCGACTTGATCGTCGAGGCTTCTACGCCGTCCAACGCCGATGACGAGCACGACCCGGAGGGTGCCACTGTGGCGTTTGAACGGGCACAGGTCGTTGCGCTGCTGGCTCAGTCCCGATCACGACTGGACGACATCGACCGGGCCGTCCAGCGGTGCGAGCGGGGCAGCTACGGGATCTGCGAGGGCTGTGGCGAGGCCGATCCCTGCGGAGCGACTCGCCGCGCGTCCAGCGGCACGGACCTGCCTTCGCTGCGCTGTTTGAACCTCCCACGGTTGCGCCCCGTCGCCGACCGCGTACCTAACCTCCGTGATCAGTACACCTGAGCTTCGACCCGCGGCCGAGCGGCACTCGACCTCTCGTCGGATATCCAGACCTGTGGCGGATCCGGGTCGGCGACTACCGGGTCGTCTACACGGTGAAAGACGCTGAACTCGCGGTTCTCGTACTGCGGGTCGCCCATCGCAACAACGTCTATCGCAATATCTGGACCGAAGGCTGCGGGTGCGTCCGTCGCCGACTCGCGAATCCCGCAGGACGGATCGGTGAGTGGGACGCTGAGCTTGGCTGAGATGCGTCCGGTCAGGGTTCCGCTTGTGACAATTCGGGCATGGAGTTGGATCCGGGTTGCCCCGGCTTCTGCGTCATTCGGTTGTGCTGAGGAGGGCCTCTCCTACCGGGGTTCGTTGGTAGAGCACCGTTCGTCCGGAGCGTGCGCGGGTGAGAAGTCCCGCGTCGAGCATGATGCGGAGGTGGCCGCCTACGGCTCCGAGAGACATGCCGGTCGTTGCCACGAGTTGGGTCGTGGAGGTGGGGCTGTCAAGAGCTACCAGCAGATGGGCCCGGGAGGCTCCAAGCAGCCGACGCATTGAGGCGGGTGGGCGCGCCTGGACCTCCCAGAGTGCGGCGCTGCCCCGGGCGGGGTAGACCAGCGCTGGTCGCCACGGTGGGTCGAGGTAGATCCCGAGCCCGGGGTAGATGAAGACTGATGGCACGAACAAAAGCCCTCGGCCGTCGAGTCTGGCTTGGCCATTGGGCCGCTCGCGGATTTCCACGGTGGCGCTGTGCCAGGTGACAGTGCGGTGCATCCCGGTCAAGGCGCCGGCCCAGCCACTGCGGGTGAGCCGGCCGGCCCGGTGGACGACATCGCGTTCGAGGATCGCCTGCAGTTGCGGCCAGTCCGGGGCGATCAGGGCTGTCCAGGCC